>CAYXLQ010000044.1:0-9111 GCA_964465775.1 uncultured Clostridiaceae bacterium | reverse complement strand
ATGAAATAGAGAAGATATCATATATACATCCAATAACGGGAAAAACAATAGCTAGAGTAAAACATGATCTAATATATCCAAAATCTCATTATGTTACATCAAAAGAATATGTAGACGGAGCAATAGAAAAGATAAGAAAAGAATTGGAAGAAAGATTAAAACAACTTAGAAAAGAAGATAAAATAGTTGAAGCGTATAGACTAGAACAAAGAGTAAATTTTGATATTGAAATGTTGCAAGAAACAGGGTTTTGTCAAGGTATAGAAAATTATTCTATTTATTTAAGTAATCGTGAAAGAGGAAGTTCTCCATATACATTATTTGATTATCTAGGTGATGATTTTTTAGTTGTTGTAGATGAATCTCATGCTACAATTCCTCAAATAGGAGCGATGTATAATGGAGACAGGGCAAGAAAGACAACGCTTGTTGAACATGGATTTAGATTACCATCTGCACTTGATAATAGACCTCTTAAATTTGAGGAGTGGGAGAAGAAAGCAAAACAAGTAATATATGTAAGTGCAACTCCTGGAGATTATGAACTAAATAAAAGCAATGAAATTGCAGAACAAATCATAAGACCTACAGGATTAATAGATCCTGAAATTATTGTAAAATCTACTGATGGCCAAATAGAAGATTTAATTAATAACATTAATAGAATTGTTGAAGATAAAGAGAGGGTTCTTGTTACTACACTTACTAAAAAAATGTCGGAAGAACTTACAAGTTATTTAGAAGGCAAAGGAATAAGAGTTAGATATATGCATTCTGATATTAAAGCATTAGAAAGGCTAGATATTATTAGAGATTTAAGAATTGGAAAATTTGATGTGCTAGTAGGAATTAATTTGCTTAGAGAAGGATTAGATATTCCAGAAGTTTCTCTTGTTGCAATACTTGATGCAGATAAAGAAGGATTCTTAAGAAGTGAAAGATCTCTTATACAAACAATAGGAAGAGCTGCAAGAAATAGTAAAGGTAAGGTTATAATGTATGCAGATGAACTTACAAAATCTATGGAAAAGGCAATAAAAGAAACAAGTAGAAGAAGAAAATTACAAAAGGAGTATAATGAAAAGAATGGTATAATACCAGTATCTATAAAGAAAGATGTTAGAGAAAGTATAAAAGCAACATTTACAGATGAAGAAGTAAATATTGATATAAAAACAGGGGAAACAGTTGAAGAAATGATAGAAAGACTAACGGAAGAAATGTTTTATTATGCTAAGAAATATGAGTTTGAAAAAGCAGCGATGATAAGAGATTTAATAAAAGATTTAAAAGAGAATTGAAAATAATAAAAAGGATATATGTACTACCCTTTCTGTGAAAATATTTTACAGAAAGGGTCTAATATTAATATATATAAATGGATATAAAAACAATAAAAACATATTAAACAATATGTTATAAAACAAGTAAAAGAAATTAAGTGGATGTCGAATTATGTCACACGATTAGTGTTGACAAAAGCATGATACCGTATTATACTTTTTTTCAGTACTGTGTGGCACACAGGAAATATATGCATGATTAATCATGAATCTGACTATAGCAGAATGTCATAAAATTAATCGTTAAATTATTTTTTCTATATAATTATTTATTCAAAATTCAATAAAATCTAAAAAATCAAGGAGCATATTTATGTCTAGTAAAAGTTTAACGTACACGTATAGGATATATCCAAATAAAATTCAAAAAAATATAATTAATAATACAATTAAAGAGTGTAATAAATATTATTCTCTATTATTTAATGAGCTAGTAAAAAAGGAAAAAGAAGAACAAGAGTATTATAAAAACTTGTTGCTAAAAAAGAAAGCTATACCCATATCAAATAAAAGGATCAGTTTAAAGGATTTTACTAAAAAATGTTATGTAAAAAACAAAAATAAGGTTGATTTAGAAGCAGTAAAAAATGAAATATATAAATTACAAGCAAGATATAAAAAATATTATAAGGGAAAGGGAACATTTCCACATAACAATCGTTCAAAAAAAGAGATATATGAAACAAAAGGAATAGAGATTGATTGTAATAAAGTAAAACTACCAATTGTAGGAAGTGTAAAAGCAAAACTTCATAGAGAGATAAATGAAGGAGATAAAATAAAAAGAGTATTTGTAAAGAAAGACTCTAAAAATAAATATTATGTTGGTTTAATTATGTTAATAAAATGACAATTACCAATTTGTGTAAATAGCAGTTATATGTGAACTATTAATTGCTAAGAGTATGAGATATATGATATAATACAAGTTGGTGATTTTTAAAATGAATGATAAATTGATAATAAAGGGAGCTAGAGAGAACAACCTTAAAGATGTTAGTATAGAGCTTCCAAGAAATAAATTAATTGTGTTTACAGGGCTTTCTGGTTCTGGGAAAAGTTCACTTGCTTTTGACACGATATATGCAGAAGGACAAAGAAGGTATGTTGAAAGTTTGTCTGCATATGCAAGACAGTTTTTAGGTCTTATGGAGAAACCAGATGTAGAGTCTATAGAAGGACTTTCTCCTGCAATTTCAATAGATCAAAAAACAACTTCTAAAAATCCTAGATCTACAGTAGGGACGGTAACAGAAATATATGATTATTTAAGACTATTATATGCAAGAATTGGTATTCCTCATTGCCCTGAATGTGGCAAAAGAATTAAAATGCAAACAATAGATCAAATTGTAGATCAGATAATGGGAATGAAAGAAGGTACAAGAATTTCAGTAATGGCTCCAATTGTAAGAGGGAAAAAAGGGGAACATGTTAAAATTCTTGAAAATGCTATAAAAGAAGGATATATCAGAGCTAGAGTTGATGGAAATATTTGTGATCTTTCAGAAGAAATTCCAGTAATTGATAAGCAAAAAAAACATAATATAGAGGTAATAGTTGATAGATTGGTTATTAAAAAAGATATTAGAAAAAGATTAGCAGATTCAGTTGAACTTGCATTAAAGCAAGCAAATAATCTAATGCTTATATCAATAGTAGATGGAGAAGATATATACTTTAGTCAAAATTATGCTTGTGTAGATTGTAATATTTCAATTGAGGAATTAACTCCTAGAATGTTTTCATTTAATACGCCATTTGGTGCATGTCCAAGTTGTACAGGATTAGGAGAATTATTAAAAATAGATCCAGATCTAGTAATTCCAGATAAAACAAAAAAGTTATCTGAACCGACAACAATTAAAGGGTGGGGAAGTTCAAAACAAGATTCAATAACATTAATGTATCTTAAGGGAATATGTGATCATTATAAAATAGATATAAACACAAGGATAGATAAACTTCCAAAAGATTTTTATAACATTTTGCTTTACGGAAGCAAAGGAGAAAAGATAGCTTTTCATCATGTGTCAAAAACATTTAGAAGAGATTTTGAATCTGAATTTGAAGGTGTAGTACATATATTGGAAAGAAGATTTAGAGAAACTTCTTCTAAGATGATGAAGGATTATTATGAAACATTAATGGAAAATACAGATTGTAAGGAATGTAATGGAACAAGGCTTAAAAAAGAGAGTTTAGCAGTAAAAGTAGGAAAGTATAATATACATCAACTGACAAGCATGTCAGTAAAAGAGATTAAAGAATATGTTAATAACTTAAGTTTAAATGAAAAAGATAGACACATTTCATATCAAATAATGAAAGAATTAAACTCAAGACTACAATTTTTAATTGATGTAGGATTAGAATATTTAACTCTTTCAAGAACAGCCGGGACACTTTCTGGAGGAGAAGCTCAAAGAATAAGACTTGCAACACAAATTGGTTCGGGATTAACAGGAGTTTTATATATACTTGATGAACCAAGTATTGGACTTCATCAAAGGGATAATCAAAAACTACTTAATTCACTTAAGAAGATGAGGGATTTAGGAAACACCTTAATTGTGGTAGAACATGATGAAGATACTATGAGAGAAGCGGACTATATTGTAGATATAGGACCAGGAGCGGGGGTTCATGGTGGCGAAGTAGTATTTGCAGGAACACCAGAACAATTATTGGAAGATGAAAACAGTATAACTGGAAAATATTTAAGTAAGCGTATGCAAATAGAAGTTCCTAAAAAAAGAAGAGACATTACCGATAAAAAAATTGAAATTATAAAAGCAGAAGCAAATAATTTAAAAAAAATAAATATTGAAATTCCATTAGGTGTATTTACATGTGTAACTGGAGTTTCAGGTTCTGGGAAAAGTTCACTTATTAATGAAGTACTATATAAATCTATAACAAAATCGCTTAATAACACAAGAGGAAAAGTGGGAAAGCATAAAGAAATAAAAGGAATAGAAAACATAGATAAAATTATAAATATTGATCAATCGCCTATAGGAAGAACGCCTAGATCAAATCCTGCAACTTATACAGGAATGTTTGATCATATTAGAGATTTGTTTTCACAAACAAATGAAGCTAAACTTAGAGGATATCAAAAAGGGAGATTTAGTTTCAACGTTCCAGGAGGCAGATGCGAAGCATGTTCAGGTGATGGCATAATTAGAATTGAGATGCATTTCTTGCCTGATGTTTATGTGTCGTGTGATGTGTGTAAAGGAAAGAGATATAGTAAAGAAACTTTAGAAGTAAAATACAAAGGTAAAAATATTAGCGATATTTTAAATTTAACAGTAGAAGAAGCATTAGAATTTTTTAAAAATGTAAATAAAATTAAGAATAAGTTACAAACCTTATATGATGTTGGATTAGGATATATTAAGATAGGACAACCATCTACTACACTTTCTGGAGGAGAGGCCCAAAGAGTTAAACTTGCAACAGAGCTTAGTAAAAGAAACACAGGAAATACAATGTATATTTTGGATGAACCAACAACGGGATTACATACAGCAGATGTTCACAATCTTATTGGAATTGTAAATAGATTAACTGACGGTGGAAATACTTTAGTTATGATAGAGCACAATTTAGATATGATTAAGTCTGCAGATTATATTATAGATTTAGGTCCTGAAGGTGGTAAAAATGGTGGAAATGTAATAGCAACTGGAAGACCAGAAGAAATAATAAAAGTGAAGGATAGCTATACAGGCAAGTTTTTAAAACCGATATTAAATAAAAATTAGAGAAAAAAGAAAGAAGGAATTGCAGAATATTCCTTCTTTAATATTGCTAAATTTATTTATAAGTGATATTATCTTATTATATTTAGGAGGGATAGATATGTCTAAAAATATACGTATATTATACTTGTATATAGTATCATTCATTGCTCTTTGTATGATAGTTGGAGGATTTATAGGAACTGTTAACGGAATAGCATCATATTACCATCCATCTGTGTACCATTATTATTCTGAATATAATAATGCGTCGGACTCTACATATAAAGAAAATAATGACATTAGAATAAGAAATGCAAAAAGAGGAAGCATAAAAGATTCTATAACAACAGCATCTATAGTTGTTATAGGAACACCATTATTTATGTATCACTGGAGTAAAATTCAAGAAGAAAGAAAAGAAGAGGAGGTATAAAATATGGCTATTATGGGTATTTTTGCTGTGATCCTTATTATAGCAATTCCGATAGTTATTATTGTAGGAATTGTTATGGCAATAGTAAAGAAAGGCAAATCAGAAAAAGATTCTGAAAGTTTTGAAAAAATAGTTAGAACACTATACACATATCTTCTAGTAATAGGCTTCTTAGGTGGTATAATTACAGGAGTTGTATCTGCAGTAAACACAGGCGTTGACTATTTTTTACCAGAAGAAAAAGAAAAAACAGAATATGTGCAACATAATGATTATGACTATAAATATAATGAAGTATTAAATGAAGAGCTTAATAATGAAAGAAGAAAAAATGAAACTGCGGTAAATATGTATACATCATTCGCAACTGTTGCAATATGTACACCAATGTTCATATATCATTTAAAACTTACAAAAAAAGATAAATAGATATATAATTAAGAGGGAAGTGTTAACTTTCCTTTTTTTATTGAACCTTCTAAATAATTGTGGTAATATAATAATATAGAAGGAAGGAGACATATACATGAAAATTAGTTTTGAAGATTTATTTGATGAAAGTAGAATACTAAAAATGGGTATGATGCAAATATATTATTCTCACGGTAAAAAGAAAGCTGCAGAAGAAATAGTAGAAACTATAGAAGAGATGGCTAAAAGTTTAAAAATAAAATTGGATAATATACCTTCGAGTGAAGAAGTAAATATATATCTTTATCCTACGGCTAGTATATTTTATAAGTTTTTTAGAGGAGAAGTTGAAAAGAAAACAATTGGTAGATTAGGAAGCGTAGAAACATTGATTTTAGCTGTAGAAGGAGAAATACATGTAGTTGCTCCTAACTATGGTAATAAAAGAACTATATTAAGTGCCTTAGTTAAAGAAGTATTAATACAGTATGAATTAGAAGAAAAAACTCAAAGTGCACAAAAAAGGGTTAAGAATATATTAGAAGAAAAAGAAAATAGTGAAAACGAAATAGAAGAAGAGTTAGAAGAGCCTGAAGAGGAGATAGAAGAGGAAGAAATAGAGGAATTAAGTGAAGTTATTGAAGAAGTAGAAGAAATAGAAAAGATTAAAGAAAAAGCAGGGGAAGAAATACCAACATGGTTAAGCCTTGGATGGTATGCATTTAAAAGTGGAAAGTTAGATAAAATGAAAAGTAAAGAAACTTTTGCAATGCATATAGAAAATAAAGGATTGGGTGGCCTAAAAGGTATTACGGGTGATTCAAAGTTAGGCATAGATTACAACTACGACATAGAGACCGGAGCAGCAATCATAGAGTACATTATAAATACATATGGCACAAAAAAAGTATTAGACTTGTTTTGGAATCCTAATATTAAGGATACTTTAGGAGAAGCAGAAGTGAAATTTTGGAAAGAATGTAAGGACAGTATAAAGGATAATTATAAAAAGATATTAAAGAAAAAATACTTTGAAGAAGCTAAAAAAGAATTTGTTAAAAAAGGTGTAGTAGACACAATGAAACAAAGAATACAAGAAGAAAATTTAAATGTTAATGAAGCAAAAGAAATAGAAAAACAAGATAATATCTAAAACAATAAATATATCATTTATAAAAGACAAGAAGGGAATAAATGAAGTGCACCCTAAATGTTAGACAAAAAAGTTTAACATTTTGAGGTGTATTTTTATTTCTAAATATTTAAGTGAATTCAAATTAAAAGTTATTGAAGATATGATGGGTAGTAAAGAATCAATTTATGGAATAGCGAGAAAATATAATTTAAATGAATTAATTGTAAGAATGTGGTTTAGAAGATATGAATTACAAGGAGCAAAAGAATTAAAGGCAAACTAAAAGGAATGAACCCTGCAAATTACAGAATTCATTCCTCATTAGTAGCCTAATATAAACTTAATCAAAAAGTGTCTAGCTTTTTGAGGTCAGTTCAAAATAACACCTTCTTTTTATTATTGTTATAAACTAATCGATTAATGAGCTATGATATTAATTTCCAGTCATTAGCTCTATAATTTTCATATATATATTATTGGCATCATTTTTCCAATTATCTGATATGTTTTTAGCGTTTTCTACGTCTCCGGCATAAATTGTAATGTTAAGAAGCTCATCATTGCCGTCCTTAATATAGCAAGATATTTTATACTCACCATGTTTGATAGGTAATATTTGTGAATTGATTTCATAACCTTTTTTTATTTTATTCATTTGTTTGTATAACATCTTTTTAATTGTGTGAATACTTATACCAGGGACTAACTCTAAAAGTTCATTAAGAGTAGAAAAGCCTGTTTCAGTAAGAGAATAATATGAGGTTGAATTTTCAATGGTTTTTGCAATATGATTAGTGCGTTTTAAAACATCTACATATTCACAAACATCAAAGTATGTAATACTCTCAAAATCCGAACACATCTTAACAATTTGTTCCAATGAAAGCGGAGTATTAGATTCATTTAGAATAAGTAAAATTATAAGTTTTTTATCGAAAAGTTCGTTTGTATCTGTCACAAAATCACCTCAATTCTTTACATATATTTGCATATATGATATCATACTTCTTAAGTAAAATAAAGGGGTAAATTATATGAACAATTATATTATAGCTGTTGATGGTCCATCTGCTGCAGGAAAATCCTTTTTATCGGAAGAAATAGCAAACAGGCTTGGAATCATATATATAGATACAGGAGCAATGTATAGAGCAGTAGCTTTATATTTTATTGAAAATAATGTGGACATGAATAATGATGAAGCTGTTCAACAAGCATTAGATGAAATAACAATTAAATTTAAAAGAATAGATGGTAAAATTCATACACTTTTAAATGGGGAAGATATAAACTCTAAAATTAGAACAGAACAAATAGGAATGCTGGCTTCAAAAGTATCTGCAATAAAAAAAGTTAGAGTTGAGATGATTGAAAGGCAAAGAATGCTGGCTAAAGATGACAGTGTAATTTTAGATGGAAGGGATATAGCTAGTGTTGTATTTCCAAATGCAGAATTAAAAGTATTCTTAACTGCAGATATTGAAGAAAGGACTAATAGAAGATTACAAGATTTAAAAGTTAAGAATCCAAGTATTACGTATGAAGAAGTTTTAGATGATATAAAAAAGAGAGATTATAATGATATAAACAAACCAATTTCACCACTTATAGAGACAGAAGATTCAGTTAGAATTGATACTACTAAACTTACAAAAGAAGAAGTGGTGGATAAAGTAATAAGATTGTTAAAAGAAAGGGATGTATTGTAAATGTTAGGAATATTTAGAAAAGTGTTATATTTTGTATGCTGTAAGTTTCTATACAAAGTAGAATATATAAATCTAGATAAAGATAAAAAAGAAGTAAAAGGACATTTACTATGTGCTAATCACAATGACTGGTTAGACGCAGTGATTCTTTGGGTTATGGCAAAAGATGTAAAAGTAATGGCTAAAGCAGAACTTTTTAAAGTACCAATATGGTCATGGTTTATAAAAAAGTTAGGAGCATTCCCAATTAAAAGGGGAGAGAGAGATTTTAGAAGTTTATACCATGCAGTTAAAGTTGTACAAAATGGAAATAATTTAATAATTTTCC
>CAYXLQ010000043.1:0-9165 GCA_964465775.1 uncultured Clostridiaceae bacterium | reverse complement strand
TTTGCTATACTTTCTTGCATTTCTGATGGCATTTTGTTATCTGCATTTACATCTGCTTGATATGGACTTCCTTTACTGTAATCTTTTACTTCTAATCCTCCAGGTATTATATCTACCGGTACCCATACGTATTCATCATATCCTCCATCATTCATTGTGTTTGATTTAATTACCAGTCCTGTTTCCTTTTTTCCTTCCTCATATTCAAATCCTGCTGGAATTGGAACTCCACCTTGTACAATTCCACCTGGTGCTTTTGCTGCTATTGTTCCATCTTCTCCTACTCCATATTTTCCTGCTGGAATCCCTGCTTCTTCTAGTTTTTCCTCTGCATATGCCGCAAAGGTCCCCCCGGGTGAAGCTTCGGTTTGTTCTGCTTCCGACATCAATATCCATTCTCCATTTGCAAGTGTTACTACATCTCTTGCCGATGCATAGTCAGTTTTATTCCTTGCCTCTTGTGCTCTTCCTATTATATTACTGCTATTTAATGCTAGTATTATTGCTCCTGCAAGTATTATCATCACTATTATAGTTATTACTAATACTATTAATGATATTCCTCTGTTTTGATTTACTTTCATATGTTCTCCCCCTTTTAATTTGTATGTATACCATGAACATCTGAGCCTTATATTCATGATAATACTAGTTATTATATAATTTTACATTGTTTTACATTATATTACAATTACATTTGTAATATAATCGCGTTACATGTTTATTACAATCGATTACATTTCACATTTATAACATTTTGGGGCTGTATAATAAATGTTCAGGGTATGAAGTAAAGTTCATACTCCAAACATTGTTTCGCATAAAAGTACAATTAAATCACTAATATCATAAAATGATATTTATAAAACACGAAGGTGTGAGTAACTTTCATTACTCACACCCCCAACATTTGATATTGAGCCGTTTATTTTTTACCTTTTATAATGTTTTGGTTTATATTAATTCTATTACGGCCATTTCTGCTCCGTCACCTTTTCTTGCTATTAGTTTTGTTATTCTTGTATATCCACCTTGGTCTCCTTCATACTTTGTTGCAATTTCATTAAATAATTTGTCTGTTAAATCTATTGTATTTCCATTACTATCTTGAATTTTATTTATATACTTGAACATCTTTCTTCTAGCAACCAATCTAGATGGTGTATCCACTTTTACTGTAACTTTTTTAATTTCTCTATCAATTATTTGATATTTTTTACCGTTTTTTGAAGTTTTTTCAATCTTCACTTTTTTACCATTTTTATCAAGTTTTGCACTTGATATTGTTTTTTCTTTTTCTACCACGTTGTCTTTCTCTTTTACTGCAAGACTAACTATGCTATCTGCAATTGGCTTTATAGCTTTTGCTTTAGCAAGAGTAGTTTTTACCTTACCATTTTCAATAAGGCTTGTAACTAGCCCTTTTAATAATGCATCTCTTTGTGATGTAGTTCTTGATAGTCTAGTAATTTTTGCCATTTTTGCTCCCCCTATTCATCAATTGATTTGAAGTCTAAACCAAGTGATTTTACTTTGTTCATTACTTCTTCTAATGATTTCTTTCCTAAATTTCTAACTTTCATCATATCGTGTTCTGTTCTTGATACGATATCGCCAACTGTATGGATACCAGCTCTCTTAAGACAATTATATGATCTTACAGAAAATTCTAGATCTTCTACAGGTGCTTCTAACATTTTATCTCTTTCGGATAATTCCTTTTGAGACATAATTGACATATTCTTAGCTATGTCTGATAAATCAATAAATAATTCTAAATGCTCATTTAATATTTTAGCTGCCATAGATAATGCTTCATATGGTTCTATTACGCCATTTGTCCATATTTCCATTGTTAATTTATCATAATCAATATCTTGACCTACTCTTGTTTTTTCTACTGTGAAATTAGCTTTTTTAACAGGTGTATATAAAGAGTCTATTGGTAAAGAGTTAATTATTCCACTAGCTGCTTTGTTTTCCTTTCCTGCAACATATCCTCTACCTCTTGCTGCTGTCATCTCAATATCAAGTTCTGCTCCTTCATCAATATAAGCAATATGCAGATCTTTATTTACTATTTCTGTTGTAGAATCACAAACGATATCCGCCGCTGTAACCTGGCAAGGTCCTTTAGCTTTAATCTTTAGTTCTTTTACATCTTCGCCTTCTGCTTTAACACATACTTGCTTTAGGTTAAGTATAATATCTGTTACATCTTCAGTTACTCCTGGTATTGTTGAAAACTCATGAGCAACTTTTGCGATCTTTATTGTATTGATTGCATATCCTGGTAGTGACGATAGTAGTATTCTTCTTAATGAGTTTCCTAGCGTAATTCCAAATCCTCTTTCTAGTGGATCTATTTCAAATTTCGCATAATATGTGTCTACATCTATTTCAACACAATTAATATTTGGTCTCTTCATTTCAACCATTTTATCCTCCTTCTAATACGCTCTGATTACACGTATTATTAATAAATGATTAATTATTTCTTAGAGTATAACTCAACAATTAAGCTTTCTTGTACATCTAAGTCTACTTCTTCTCTAGCAGGAAGTCTTAATACTTTTGCTTCCATTTTTTCTTTATCAAGTTCTAACCATGCTGGAACAACTTTTGATTTTGTTTTCTCTAAAGTTAGTTTTATTGCATTGTTTTCTTTCTTTTCATCTCTAACTTTTATTACATCTCCAATTTTTACGATGTATGATGGTATATCTACTTTTCTTCCATTTACAGAAAGCATTCCATATCCTACTAATTGTCTTGCTTCTGCTCTTGAAGATCCAATCCCAATTCTATATGCTACATTATCTAATCTTGTTTCTAAGTATTGGAATAACACTTCTGATGTAACTCCCTTACTTGCAAACGCTTTTTCATAATATTTACTAAATTGCGATTCTGAAACTCTGTAATATGTCTTTGTTTTTTGCTTTGCACGAAGTTGAAGTCCATATTCAGATAGTTTCACTTTGTTCTTTCCATGTTGACCTGGTGCATAATTTCTTCTTTCTATTGCACATTTATTTGTATTGCATCTTTCTCCCTTAAGGAAAAGTTTTGCACCTTCTCTTCTACACTTTTTACATAGTGCGTCCGTATATCTTGACATTTGTATCTTCACCCCCGATTATATTCTTCTTCTTTTTGGTGGTCTGCAACCATTATGTGGTATTGGACTTACATCTTTAATCATGCTTATTTCAAGTCCAGCAGTTTGAAGTGCTCTTATAGCTGCTTCTCTTCCTGCTCCAGGCCCCTTAATATATACTTGTACTGATTTCAATCCGTGTTCCTTTGCACTATTAGCTGCAACTGTTGCTGCCTCTGATGCTGCAAACGGAGTGTTCTTTCTTGAACCTTTAAATCCAAGTCCTCCTGCACTTGCCCATGATAAAACATTTCCTGCTTCATCACTCATAGTAACAATTGTGTTGTTAAAAGATGAGTGTATATGAGCCACACCGCTAGCAATATTCTTTTTTACTTTTCTTTTATTTCCTGTCTTTTTTTCCGGTGCCATTTACTATACCCCTTTCTTACCAGCCACAACTTTTCTTGGGCCTTTTCTTGTTCTTGCATTAGTTTTTGTTCTTTGTCCTCTTACAGGTAGTTTTCTTCTATGTCTTATTCCTCTAAAACAGCCTATTTCCATAAGTCTCTTAATGTTTAAAGAAACTTCTCTTTTTAAGTCTCCTTCTACCATGTGATCTCTTTCGATTATTTCTCTAATCTTTGCTACTTCTTTATCATTTAAATCACCAATTCTTTTTGATGAGTCAATACCTGCTTCTTCAATTATCTTTCTAGAAGAAGATCTTCCAATTCCATAGATATAAGTTAAACCTATTTCTACTACTTTGTTCTTAGGTAAGTCTATCCCTGCTATTCTTGCCACTTTTATTTACCCCCTTAACCTTGTCTCTGTTTGTGTCTAGGATTTTCACATATTACCCTAACCACTCCAGCTCTTTTAATAACTTTACATTTTTCGCAAATCTTTTTTACAGACGGTTTTACTTTCATAGTTATCCTCCTTAAAATTTTCCATCTAGAATGTAATATATATATATATGTAAAACAAATACTAAGAAATAGAGATTGTACACTTCATTCTCTACAGCCGCTCTAGTTTTTTGCTTTAAACAATTTTATTATTTATTTACCACGCCAAGTTATCCTACCTTTAGTAAGATCATAGGTTGAAAGTTCCAATTTAACCTTATCACCTGGTAGTATTTTAATATAATGCATTCTTAGTTTTCCAGATATGTGAGCCATAACTTCATGCCCATTTTCAAGCGAAACTTTAAATTGTGCATTTGGTAACGTCTCTGATACTATTCCTTCTACCTCAATAACATCATCTTTTGCCATTTAATATATCCTCCAATACAACTTGATTTTATGTGTAAACAACTCCTGATATTCACGATTATCGCATAATATCATGGATTAACGTTAATATTATAAAACAAAACCCACCTAAAGTCAACAGTTTATGTTGATTTTAAGGCGGTTCTTCGTTGTTTTTATGCTTTTTAAAAAACCTTCTCTATCCTTTAATTTACTATAAAGTTAGTATTTCAGGTTCACTATCTGTAATAACTATTGTATTTTCATAATATGCAGTAAGGTTTCCATCTCTTGTTTTTACTGTCCATTTATCTTTATCAACATAAACCTCAGGACTTTTTTCTGTAACCATTGGTTCGATTGCTAATGCCATTCCTTTTTGTAATCTTTCACCTCTACCTTTTTTACCAATATTAGGTACCCCTGGATCTTCATGTAATTCTCTTCCAATACCATGTCCTTGGTATTCAATTATTAAATTAAATCCGTTTTTCTCAACATATGATTGTATTGCATTAGAAATGTCTCCTATTCTATTACCAACAACAGCCTTTGATACTCCTTCAAAAAAAGCTTGTTCTGTTACTGCTACTAACTTTTTAGCTATTTTACTTCCTTCTCCTACTATAAATGTTCTTCCAGCATCTGAGTGAAAACCATTTTTATATACACCCAAATCAATACTTACCAGGTCCCCTTCTTTCAACATTCTCGAAGATGGTATACCATGAATTATTTCATCATTTATTGATATGCAAGTGGCATGAGTATAAGTCTTACCTCCTGGAAATGGACATTCAACGCCTCTAAATGAGGGTTTTGCCGAATTTTCTTTCATTACCTTTTCTGCTATATAATCCAAGTAAGCAGTGGTTACTCCTGCCTTTACTTCTTTCTCAACTGCAGCAAGCACTTTTTTCATGACTTCTGCACTTTCTCTCATTTGTTCAATCTCTCTATCTGATTTAATATGTATCATTTTATATCCTTCCTATTATCTTTTCAGGTAAATCTAGCGCATTTATAGTTTCTAAAAGGTCTTTTTCTTCATAATACTTCTGAATATCATCAATATTTTCATAAAATATATCTATCCTATTTTTTAATGTTTCTTCATTATCGTCTGTCCTAAGAACAAGTTCTCCACCACAGTTTGGGCATTTATTTTTTGTCTTTTGTGCTTTCTTTTTTGTAAGTACTTTAGAACACTCTGAACAAACTGTTCTACTAAGTATTCTAGAATAAATAGTTTCCGTATCTGCAACTAACAAAAAAACTTTTTCAATTTTCATTTCTAATCTTTTTAATATACCATCTAATGCTTCCGCCTGTTTGAGAGTTCTAGGATAGCCATCTATTATTACTCCATTTTTTATATCGTCTGCTGATAATCTTTGTGAAACTAACAAATTAACTAACTCATCACTAAGCAACATTCCCTTTTTTAGTTGTTCCTCATATTTACTATATATTTGTTTATTCTCCCTAATCATGCTTCCTGTTGATACATGTACAAAATTAAACTTGTCCTTTAACATCTCTGCTCTTGTCCCTTTTCCTGAACCAGGAGCACCCAGCATAATATATACCATTCCAAACACCTCTTTATACTTATATTATGTCATAAACCCTAAAAAAAGTAAAGTCATTTCTTGGGCTAAACACTAAATGATTGTGTTACATTGTTAAAGCAGCATCGTCCTAAAACTATAACTTTTACTTTTTTGTTGATATATATTCTATTTTATATAAAGAGCTATGCGGAATCCTAAAAAAGCGCTCGAATAATCCGGAGTAATATTTTGGTTACGTCTAGATGCAGAGTTATCAGTACCACTATTATCGTAACTTCCACTGCGATACACACGATAAGTGTTGGACCCCGCCTCCATTGTCCATTCCCATACATTTCCTGCTATATCATATATGCCTTTTTGATTCCACGCTGGATTGTATCCTGTTTTTTGAAGTTTATATCTCCCTGCCGCTGCTTCTCCCGTTGAATCTTTATGATTCCCCCAAGTTCTACTATCTGATACGGATATACCACTATTTTTAAACCATCTCATGATTGCGTCCCACTGTACACCATATATTAAATGTGAATTTGCTCCTTTGCTGTTTGTTTTATTATCTGGATATAAAGACCTTGATACCAATACTGCTCCATTTGAATTGTCATTCCCTTGATATCCATCATATGCTTCTTGTGCTGCTGTTCCTCCCCACGGAATATGTATCCATGTATCAGTTCCCATTTTTATTTGAGGTTTATTATTTCCATTTGCATATAATATTGTACTAGAAGTTGGTTTTGACATTGTTTCTGCTATTCCTGTTTCATACCTTCCTACATAAAATCCTTTATACTTTTTAACACTTTCATACATCTTTTCTACTTCTTCATACTTATTCTCTCTTGGTGTTATTTCCTTATAACTATTACTAATATTAGAATTATTTTGAAAATCATACCTTACAAATTCGGTGAAATTTTCTACTGGCACCCATACAAATTGATTCCCTTTTAATCCTTTTGCATCTTCATGTGACAACCCCTTCCCTTTGTCAGCTGCATTATCTGAAATTATCAAGCCTGTTTCTTTAGTTCCTCCAACATGATAAAACCCTTTTGGGATTAGAATTTTATCCACCATTTCATTTTGTAGTATATTACCTTCTTCATCTATTATTTCATTTATTGCAGCGTCAGTAAACCCTGTTTTTCTTAGCTTATTTTCAACATAACTTCTCAGCGTTATATTTTCCTTTTCATTTGGGGATATTAATTCATACTCTGCCTTTGCTAATGTTGCTGTTTGTCTTCCATTTGCTTTATTACTGTTATTAACTGCTTTATTTGCCTCCCTAATTATATTGCTAGTACTTGCAGTTATTATTATTGAACCTGTTAATATTGTTATTACTATTATAGTTATTATTAAAACTATTAATGATATACCTTTACTTTTATTGAATTTCATTTTCTCCTCCATGATTTTACATATCAATCTATTTTCAATTCATATTACATTATATTAAAACCTTTTTCAATATTTTACATAGACTTGTTATTCTTTTTTATTATAACTTTTAAAATTTTATCACAAATTCAGAATAAAATTGCTAATTTTTTAGTAATCATATTCATTCCCTTGGTCTAAAGTTATGTATTCTTCCATTTGATTTTAATCACTATTTGTGTTATAATATTAATTATATTTGTTTTAAATTTTATATATTAATATATATTGAAAGGATTGTTTATATGTATTCTCGTCTTTTAGAAACAGGATCCATTAAAAAGTATATCGAAGGAGGAATCTTAAATAAAGCTATAGACGCTAATGATTTTAATCATATTATATCCGCCAGGTATATTGTTTTATTCAGCAAAATAATGAAAAAGGAATTGGATGATATTCCTAACAATCACATAGTAATTTCAGGGGTTATTGCTTCTCTCTCTAATTTAGATGATAAAGATAGAACTATACTTTCCCATAGATACGGTCTTGAACATTCAGAACCTTTAAACCAAAAGGAATTAGCTATAATGTTTGATTTGTCTTTAGCACGAATATCTGCTATTGAGTTAAGGGCATTAATAAGATTGTCTAAAAATTCTATGTCTAAAATCATGTCAGCTGAAGGCTATATCAATAATATTGACCAAGAAATAAAACGGTTAGAAAGAAAAAAAGAATATTTCTTATCTTTATTAAATCCTGACAACATCAGTTTTTCTTCGGTTCCAATTGATCTTTTAATGACAATTGAAGAATTGCCCTTATCCACTAGAATACTCAACTGTTTAAGGCATGCTGGCATTCACAACTTAGAAGATCTAATTTCTAAAACCGACAAGGATATCATGAGGATTAAGAGTTTAGGTCGAAAATCATATGAGAAACTAATTAAAGTTTTAAACGACTATAATTTGTTTTTAAAACCTGATCTTAGTTAGTTTTATATTAAAACGCAAGAACACAAGTAATTAATAATTACTTGTGTTCTTATATTTCCTTCTTATTACTCAAAAAACAATTCATCAATCGTAGGAGCTACCCAAATTAGAATTTCAAGTGTTAAAACATCAGCTTTCTCTTTATATGCTTCTATTAATTTTATTTTTTGATATCCTAAAAAGTCATGCAGTTCCTTTAAGAAAGTTTTAGAATTGTTTTTGCCATAAATGTTTTCATAAAGATTTTCTTTTAACCGGATATTTATCAGAACCTGTGAATTTGCATTTGTTATTTCGTCAACATACCTTACTACAATTTGCGGCCAAATTTCATTTAAAATCAATCCTAGACTTTTTGTATTAATTATTGTTTCCCCGTAATTCATATCATCATTACGACAGTAAATAGCAAGAGGTACTATCTCTGGAATAAAACCTTCATAATTCATTCTAAGTACCTTTATTTGCAAATTTATTAGGCTTTTCCTTAATCCCTCACTAAGCGTATCCTTTAAAATGTAATCTATTATTTCTGTTTTTTTCTTAGAATCTTGTAGGATATTATTACCATTAGATCTTAACACGGCTCCTGCATTAACCAGATACTCTCCATAAAGTGGTATTAATTTATTAATTATAGAAATAGCTTTAATATCCATCTTGCACCTCCTTATTAATTAATAATTACTTGCAATTTTATTTTTCCATATAATCATACGAATATTTAGTTTTATTTAAAAAGTTTTGTATTCCTTGTCTTGAATTAGGCGAAACGTTGTCTGGCAATTGATTTTTGTTTACCCATATAATTTCATTACATTTATCCTTTTCTG
>CAYXLQ010000042.1:0-9492 GCA_964465775.1 uncultured Clostridiaceae bacterium | reverse complement strand
TTCCCGCTTCATATCTTCCTACATAAAACCCATTATACTTTGCTATACTTTCTTGTATTTCTGATGACATTTTGTTATCTGTATATGTATCTCCTTGATATAACTTTCCTTTGCCATAATCTTTTATTGCTAATCCTCCAGGTATTATATCTACCGGAACCCATACGTATTCATCATATCCTCCATCGTTTATTGTGTTTGATTTAATTACCAGTCCTGTTTCCTTTGTTCCTGTTAGATATTCAAATCCTGCTGGAATTGGAACTCCACCATGTACAGTTCCACCTGGTGCTTTTGCTGCTATTGTTCCATCTTCTCCTACTCCATATTTTCCTTCTGGAATCCCTGCTTCTTCTAGCTTTTTCTCTGCATATGTTGCAAAAGTTCCGTCAGATGAGGCTTCAGCTTGCTCTGCTTCCGACATCACCATCCATTCTCCTTTTGCAAGCGTTACTACATCTCTTGCTGCTGCATAGTCAGTTTTATTCCTTGCTTCTTGTGCTCTCCCTACTATGTCACTGCTGTTTAATGCTAGTATTATTGCTCCTGCTAGTATTATCATCACTACTATTGTTATTACTAATACTATTAATGATATTCCTTTGTTTTGATTTGCTTTCATTTGTTTCCTCCCTTTAAATTTATATGTATACCATGAATTCCTGAGCCTTGTATTTATGGCGATACCTAGTTATAACATAATTTTACATTGTTTTACATTATATTACAATTACATTTGTAACACAATTATGTTACACCTTTATTACAATCGATTATGTTTCACACTTATAACATTAAAAAAGTGAGGCATAAGTAATTTTTACTTATGCCCCGATATTTGACATTGAGCCTATTTTTCTTCTATACTTCCGCTTTTTTTTAATTTTTAACATTCTTTTTAATTTCATATAAACTGATTGGAATAACTCCATAAAACAACATATATCATCTGCAAAACTCACAATATATGTTTCTTTGTATTTAGGCACTTTAACCGTAATAGGCCACATGTGATTTAATATAATGTCTTTTTCTTTTTCAGTTAAGTCAAAGTGTCTACTTGCATTTTCTAAGGCTATCTTCGGATGTTTCCAATGATGCCCTTTTATAAATTCTTTGAAATATCCAACTTCTTTATGCCAATTATATAAATATAAATCATGCAACATTGCTCCCCTAGCTGCCGCCCTCCAATCAAGTTTTAAGAATTTACACATTTTGTAACTATAGTATGCTACGTTATACATATGTTTATAACATGATGTCCATCCATGGTGCATAATTAAATTAGAGGAAAGAACCACAGGGTGTTCTATTAAGTCTTCAATTGCAATGAAAAAAGCTGTATCTCTTTCTGCTGCAACTTTTGATTTGCCTATTGGTTTTATTCCTAACCTTATTTCATGCAATTTTGCATAATTCATAACTGGCATATAAATTTATACCTCCTTATATAATTGTTACCTAGTGTCAATTATAACATATGTATTATTTAATATAACTATTATTTGATTGTTTTTTTAATTTATCCCTATTTTCTTTTTAATATACTTTATATTATTATTTATGACATAATATCCTTTTCTTGCTAAACTTATAGACTTACTAAAATCTAATAGGCTAATTCCTTTTGCACATATTCTGATATTAATGTCTGCTAACTTTTGTTCCTCTTCACCAGCTTCATGCGTTAATATATCTATTGCTTGACTGGTAATTCCAATTATGTTTTTCAGATTTTTATTATCAAGTCTATTACAATCAAATGAAATTGCAATAACTTTATCCGCTCCCATTTCCTTTAATATCTTAACAGGTGTATTTACTCTAACTCCTCCATCAATGTATACATTTTCTTCTATATTTTTAGGTCTAAATACGCCTGGAAAGCTAATGCTTGCTCTTATAATATCGGCTATATCTCCAAGATCTCTGTATTCTGGATAATCATCATATATCTTTGCTTTTTTGTATACGCCTTTAATAATATATTCATCTTCCTCAACATCTTTATTACTTTCTAATAAATTATTATCTTTATTTATTATTTCCTTATTGCTATAATATACTATCTCTCCTGTCTTTAGATCAACAATTGGAATTGCAAGAGGTGTTTTAATATCGGATATATCAGATATGTTTTTTTCATTCATATATCTACGAATTAATGTTTCTATTTTGTCTCCTTTTATAAATCCATTAATAGTTAATTTTCTAGAAACTAAAAGTTTCATCAGTTTAAAACCTATAGATTTATCATAATCAAGTAATTTGTTGCTTTTAGTATTATTTACTAGTAACCTTAATATTTCATTAGGGCTATATCCCGCCGCATAAAAAGCAGCGATTATGCTACCACTACTAGTTCCTGATATATAGTCTATCTTTATACCATTTTCTTTTAATGCTTCAAGTACGCCAATATGTGCAGCACCTTTTGCGCCACCACCGCTTAGCGCAATGCCTAAAGACATATAATACACACCTCCTCAACATTTAGTATGACTAGTGTATTATATGTCCTTCTAAAATTTATTGTTACTGTTTAATTTTACATTTTTTACTCTCTTTAGTTAGTTTTTCAATTATCTCTTGAGTCTTTGTTTTCTTACATTTTTCATTAAATTTATGGCTATGTATATGACAAATGGAAAGTCCTAAAGCATCTGTAGTATCATCTAGTTTCGGCATTTTTTCTAATTTTAATAATCTTTTAACCATATCTTTTACTTGAAGCTTGTCAGCTCTTCCATAACCTACTACTGCTTGTTTCACTTGTAACGGCGTATACTCATGTATGTCGATATTTTCTTCTGCAAGTGTAAGTAATATTGCTCCTCTTGCTTCTGCAACATGTATAGCGGTTTTTGTATTAGTATTAAAAAACAACTCTTCAATAGCAACTGCATCTATTTTGTATCTTGAAATTATTTCTTTTAAATCATAACTTATTTTTTTTAATCTATCATGAAATGGCTCTCCAGCTTTAGTAGAGATTGTTCCATACTCTAAAACCTTATATCTGCAAGAAGAATAGTCTATAATTCCGTATCCTAATCTTGCAAATCCTGGATCAATGCCAAGTACTATCATATTTCTACCTCTTTCTATTCTATGTTAACATATTATATAACCTTATTAATTCTGCATTTGTTAGTGCATTAATAGGAACACCATAAGCCGTTTTTGTATTTTCACTATACTTATACTTAATAGTTCCAATTGTTTGTTTTCCAATTTCCGATAAAAGTTCTTTAACTAAGTTATATGTTATTTTCTGAGTTGCTCTTGTTACACCATTTTGTCTTAGATTGCTATTTACAAAAAGTGTAGTAAGATGTGGATATACATATCCATCATAAAGATCACTGTCTTTTTCTCCAAGTCTAATACCATATGGTGTATAAAGCTCTTTAAAGCATGTATCTAGGATTTTCAAGGCCATTCTATCATATACCACTGGATAAGTTAAATTCATAGCATAAAGCATGTCAGCAGTTGCGTATGGATATTCAGAAACTTCATATTTAAGAACCTTTTTTTCCTCATCCCAAAACTTATTTATAATTTCTTCTCTTACGTTTTCTGCAAAACTATACATTTCTTTAACCTTACTATCAGAAAACTCTCCTAAATCCAGATATATTCTTAAAGTATTATACCAATAAGAATTTAATCTAAGATATTTCTTATTGTTTATGTTTATAAGATTTTTATCATCTAATACTTCTTTATTTTCTAGTAACATTTTAACTTTTTCTGTAATATATTTTATAATATCTTCTTTTTCTTCTTTTTTAGGCTTTACAATTGATAAATATCTCATTAAAGAATGTATATATATAAATATTATTTCATAATAATCAATCATATCAAGTTCTTCAGTGTATTTTTCAATGGTATATTTGATACTATTTAGTATTCTGTATGCCTCTTTATGTTTATTTAAATTTAGGTAATTCCCTTCAATTGATAATATCAACTGCTTTAAGTAAGGGGCCTTTTTCTGCACATTAGGGAGACTTTTTAGTAGTACAATTTTCTTGTTTTCATTATCAATATAACTTAACTCCTTAGCTGAAATTGCTAAAGCTTTTAGTTCATGATAACTCTCATCTATTCCAACTGTTGCTAATTTATTTTTTTGTTCCCATTCTTTTTGTAAGAAATCCACTTCATATTTTTCATCTGCCAAGTATATATCATCGAGAGAGATATATAACTCTATATTTTTATTAGTATTCCCATTAATTTTACAATAAAATTCTCCTGGTACAAATACGTCTTCAA
Organism: uncultured Clostridiaceae bacterium; assembly: GCA_964465775.1. GTDB lineage: Bacteria > Bacillota > Clostridia > TANB77 > CAG-465 > CALXJE01. The sequence continues at coordinate 5,202 of CAYXLQ010000042.1, read as the reverse complement.
TATATGTCTTTATTTCTTTATCTGATATAGAATGATTATAGTTTATCCCATTTATATAACTTGGTTTGTTTTTATATTTTAAATTGTTACTCTTTATATATAAGCTTTCATTATCCTTTATACTCATTGTTATTTTAGATCCATCATAAGTTTCTACAGAATTCAATTTTAACATGCTTTCACGTTTAGTTGTAAAAGGTTCTCTTTTTGTAATGCAAGGGGATATCCTTAAACTTACCGTGTTTTTAGACTTATTTTCTATATTATAACTAATACATAACACTCTTTCTCTAGTCGAAAACATATAACTTTTTATAATTTTTACTTCTTCTATTACATATTCTGCTTTTGGATATGGATATCTTTCAAATGATTCTAAATATTCAGCTCCATTATATTTTTTTTCACTAGTTTCAATATCATATATATGATATTTATTACTCCCAATTGTTACTTTCTCTATAACTTTAGATAAGAATATTTCTTCTGTTTGTTCTTTTTGCTTTATAAACAAACCGTGGTAAGGAGCAGTATTCTCTCCTATCACGGTTCCTGACATGTATATGCCAGTACCATTTGCCATGACATATTCCATCTTTTTTCCTGTATCTATTTTTTGAATTTCTTTTCTATATATCTTCATTCGTTTTTACCTCTTTTTGTTTAAACTTTACTATTTTTTTATATGGTTATTAATACTTTTGTTTTTAGTTTGTTTTGCAGTTTTATTTGATGAAGTATTCGTTTTTACGCTAGCTTTTTTTACTGCTGCTTTTTGCTTTTTTAAAACTTCTTTTTCTTTTGCTGTAGAATTCTTTTTATTTGTTTCATTTTCTACACTCTTATTAACTTTTTGTAACTTTTTATCTTTAGCATCAAGTCTTTCAAATGCCAATTTATGTTTTTTCTTTATTCTAAGTAAGTTTAACTTCCCTGTTTTTTTGGTTTTTGCAATTTCAATTATTATTTCTGCCACTCTATGGCTATCATGCATAATAGCATTTGGTGCAGTAATAACGAGATCTTCTTGAATAATAGATATTGCTCTATTTTGAATATTATCTAAATCTATCGTAACCGGTGTTGATTGTCCTTGATTAAAATCTTTTATCATATCTTTTGTAATCTCACCATTATTACAAATACAATAGTCTAATATATGCTTTCCTATATATCTTTCCATTTCATTAATGTGTTTTGCAAGAGTATAACCTATTGTTTCTCCTGGTTCATTCATAATATTTGAAACTAATATCTTTTTTGCTTTTGATGTAATAACTGCTTTTCCTAAATCATTTACCAAAAAGTTACATGCTACACTTGTGTATAGGCTTCCTGGTCCTATAACTATTACATCTGCATCCCTAATACTATCTATCACTCCATCTGCTGTACTTACTTCAGCATCCTTTAAAAATATTTGTTTTATTTTACTTTTTGTTTCTAATACTCTTGGTCTAATATTAGCTTCACCTACAACTATATCTCCATTTTCTAATCCTGCACATAGTTTTGCTTTCCCTATTGTGACTGGAAGTATTTTTCCCCTTACATTAAATATTTTTGACATTTTTTCTATAGCCACTGGAAAACTTCCCATAATTTCAGTTAAAGCTGCAAGTATTAAATTTCCAATTGAATGATTGTCCACTGTCCCGTCAGAAAAACGGTAAGTAAGCAATTTCTCCATTATTGGCTCAGATTCAGAAAGGGCTATAACAGATTTACGGATATCTCCTGGTGGAAGTATATCCATTTGTTCGATTAATTTTCCTGTACTTCCGCCATCATCAAATGTTGATACAATTGATGTAATGTTTGACGTGTATTCTTTTATTCCACTTAATATGTTAGAAAGTCCCTTGCCTCCACCTATAATTACTACTTTAGGTCCTTTTTTCAGTACACTCTCTGTATATATTAATCTTCTAATATTAACATTTTTACCTTTATATGCCAATCCTTTAAGTGTAGCTGTAAGAACACTCCTTTGGGCTAAAATAAACGAATAAATTGTTCCAAATAACGATATTGTTATTAAGGCAATATATGCAATTAGTGTTCTAAATGACATGTTTTCTCTAAATATTAAAGTAGTAATTGCATACACTAATGCTCCTATTGATATAAGTTGTAATAATATGTATCTTTTAACTTTTACTCCTGGTCTTAACCATTCTAATAGTACTCTCATTTTTTCCCCTTTTCTTATCTCTTTCTATTTTTTACTCTTCACCTATTATTTCTATTTCATTTTCTAATTTTACTTTGTATTTTTCAAATACTTTTTCCCTTAAATGTTCCATAAGTTTTATAGCATCTTGCGCTTTTGCATCACCCTTATTTACTATAAAACCTGCATGTTTTTCAGAAACTTCAATATTTCCTATTCTATATCCTTTAAGTCCTAAATCCTGTATCATTGAGCCCACAAAATGCCCTTCTGGTCTTTTAAATGTACTACCTGCATTTGGATATTCTAAAGGTTGTTTTTCTTTTCTAGAAAGAGAATACTTTTCCATTTTTTCTTTTATATTATTTTCATTAGATTTTTCAAGCTTAAATTCAGCTCCAATAATAACACAAGATGGATTATCTTTAAAATAACTATATCTGTATGAAAAATTATGATCTTTTTTACTTAATATACGTATGTTTAACTTTTCGTCAATATAGGTTGATGAAACTAACACATCAGAAACTTCACCATCGTATGCTCCTGCATTCATGCGAATACCGCCACCAATAGAGCCTGGTATCCCACATGCAAATTCAAGTCCTGACAAGGCTTCTTTTTGTACTAATCTAGCAAGTCTTGGCATAGACATTCCGAGAACATGTTGTTATTTTTTCTCCGTCGATTTTATACTCACTATACTTGCTTCCAATTTTTATAACTATTCCCCTTATTCCCTTGTCCCTTACAAGAATTTTACTTCCGTTTCCTACCACAGTTACAGGGATGTTTTTATCTTTTGCAAATTTTAAAGTTGCAACTATATCAGCCATTGTCGCTGGAATAATTAAAGCATCTGCTGGTCCACCTATTCTAAATGTTGTGTGTCTACTCATAGGCTCATTATATTTAATCTTTTCTTTTTCTATTATATTTTCAATACCCGATAAATCTACCATATACTTTTTCTCCATCTCTACATATAAATAAAAAACACATAGTATATTCTATTTATACTATGCGCATTATATCACAAAACTTAGTTAGATATCAATATTAATTTTTTCTTGTTTTTTATTTTTCATATTTAAGTTTATTTATTATTCTATTGTATCTATTAATATTCCATTTACATATATACCTAGTATAACCATCTTTCCGTCTTTTACTCTGATTTTTACATATGCGTTTTCAATATTTTCTTGATATATAGTTTCTGCTCTTAATGATTTTTTTTCGTTCATGTAATATCTTGTTGGTGTTTCGATAGTATATGTATTATTAACTCGGCTATAATAAGCTTTTGTTTTATAATATGAACTAGTCTCTGTTGGCTTTGTATCGCTTATCGATTGAAAGTATGCAAATCCATCTGACTTTTTCCCTATCTTTACATAGTAACTAGAATTCATTTCACTATTTGGCTTGATGGGATTATATGAATAAACTTGATTTTCTTCAAAACTTATATCTAAATAATTACCTCTAAACATATCATAAGGATCATATGCTGCAACCTTAAATAAAAATTCTTCCCCATCTTTTAATGTTTGTGTATTAGTTATTATTATATATATAGGTATACAAAACAATATCATAAGCAATGCTATATAAACAAATATTTGCCTTTGTGTTAATTTATTCATTTATATTACCTCCTAGTCTTTTTTTTATAACATTCGCACTTATAATAAAACTAGATCCAGTTATTAAAAACATTATACTCTTTGACAAAAAGTCTAAGTCCGAATTCATAAATCTTATCATTATTAAAATAAGAATTATTGCTACACCTTGCATAACCTTTCCATATACGTTCTTATGGTTACCATCAATAATCTTATATACTCCATATGCAATCGTTAATATATTAATTAGGATGAATAATAGTTCCAAATCCATTTTTGTATATTGGATTAGTAATACAAATATAAGTATAAATATTTCCTTTACATCCTTATATGCTTTAGATAAATATATAAATATCGCTGCAGTTAGGGATAATATTAAAGTATCCGTTCCAAATTTCATATATTCTATATATCCTAACATATCCGAAGATATACATGAAATTATTAAATATAATATAAACATTAATCTTAATACACTACTAATAACATTTTCTTTTTCAAATAATTTTATTGTTATTAAATGCAGTAAATATATGTATATAATTGTTACATCTGGCCTCAAAACTTCTTTGGAAAATAATACTATTGATAATATTATTGTATTTATAAGCCACATTAACATGTTTTTGCTAGAATCTTTATTCTCTACATAGTTAATAAAATTATATATAAATAATGGCAACGCTAAGAATATCGTTTTCAATAAAGTTAAATCTTCCCCTGAAAAAGTATTAATAGTCATTGCATATATTATTGTACAAAATCCATATATTAATAAAGACATATGATTCCTAAGTATAAAGACTATCGGTAAAAACATTACCATTGATATAAAAAACATTTCTGCTATTTCCATTTGTATATGAAATATTTGTGTAATTAATGAATTCGTTGCTATTATTGAAAGTGGCGCAAATATACTTGTGTATAATGAAATTTTGTCTTCTTTAGTTGCTATACACCTATACATCATAACACTCGTTATTATCAATGGTATAAATGATATTAATACCTTTACACCCTTAGGTATAGTGTCCCAATTAAATGCAAATACTGTTATTATACTTAATGCTATTAATAATACTCCTATTGCTGTAAATATTGTGACTAATGATGTTTTGTCCTTTCTATAGTTATAGAAGTGCTTGTCCGCTTCTACATACTGTTCCCTAGAGATTATGCTGTTATTTACTAGTTCAGATAATTTCAAACGTAAAAAGTTATACTCTTTATTATTCATAACATCCCCCTTATTAAAATTATAAACAAAAAGCCAAAGTATATTATTTAATTATATGAATTATAATATAACTTTAACTTTTATATTTTTTCTATTAGACTGAATCAAATAAGAATCCACCCATGTATACGTCTATTAAAGGTGTCATAACAGTA
>CAYXLQ010000041.1:5747-9951 GCA_964465775.1 uncultured Clostridiaceae bacterium | reverse complement strand
TCTTGATGCAATAGCAACTAGACTTGCAAGTCTAGACTCCGACATTAATATGTCATAGTAACTTTTTACTAAAACATCCTTTTCCACATCAAAACCTATTGAAAATATATTTTTAGAATTATCATATAATTTTATAAAATTTTTATTATCAATTAATTCTTTACATGTTAACATCATTTTTTCTGCATTTGGTATATTGTTTTTAGAAACCTCATTGTTTTTAATCTTATCATTTAAAAATTCTTTTACAACATATAATGTAGTTACAAAGTTACCACTATCAACAGTTGAAACAAAAATAGGAGTAAGTGGTTTTAATGTTCTAATATTATACCAATTTAAAAGATGTCCATTCCATTTTTCTAATTTTATAACAGTATCTAAAGTATTCTTAAGCCTTATTAACGCTTCATCAGTATCAATAAACTTAAAGTCGTGTGCATTTATTATTGCCATAAGTCCAAAACCTATATTAGTAGAAGAAGTTCTATTTATAACTTTAGGCCTTCTATTTTCTTGTATATTATCTGGTGGTAAGAAATTGTTTAGCTCTGTCATAGTTGCATCAAAGTATCTCCAAGTATCATATGCAACTTCCAAAATTTCTTTGTTTTCATTTTCAGTTAAATCTTTTCCTTTATTAAAGATGGTTTTTTGGCTCATGATATAGCTTGCTATAGGTGCAATAATAAAGAATATGCCAAATATAAAGCTGGTATTTTCTTTAATAGGAGTATAATCACATGAAAGAGAATATAATATTAAAATAGTTCCAAAAACTACATTACTCCACATGTTTTTATATACATAACTAAGAGAATCCTTTGCACTTTTTTCAATAGTTTCTGCTGTAGTCCATTCCAGTAAATTCTTCTTTGATATTAGCATACGATATAAAGATGTAAATCCTGCACTAATAGTTATCCATGATTTATATGGGATAGTAATGAAGTTAAACACCATTTTTAAAAGATTTGCTCTTATTCCATATATAACTGGTATGTATTGTTTTTGTCTACGTTCTGCATTCTTACCTAGTACAATATTATCTATTGTTGAAAGTATAAATCCAAAGTTTATAACCACAAATGTATAAATATATGCATAAGCAGCACTTATTCCAGGGATAAACATAGTTATAATTAATAATATTATTGCAAGAACATCTAACCATTCTCTTCTTAAGTTATCAAATATCTTCCATTTTGATAAAATACTTAATGGACTTTTAAAAGATAGCCAACTAATTATTTGCATATCTCCCCTATACCATCTATGGTTTCTTTTCATATACGCAATAAAATTATGTGGGAATCCATCTTGTACTTCTACGTCAGAAGCAAGACCAGCTCTCATATAGCTTCCTTCTAATAAATCATGACTTAATATTAAATCTTCTGGTACCGTGTTTCCAAGTAATTCTTCAAAAAGTTCAATATCATATATACCTTTACCTGTAAATATAGCTTCTTTAAATATATCTTGATATAGATTTGAAGCAGCATTTGTATATATGTCTAAACCTCCAAAACCGCCAAACACTTTTGAAAATATACTATTATTAGCAGCTTTAATGTCTAAACCAACTACTGGTTGTATTAAACCATACCCTGATTTAACTCTTTTCCCATTTTTTGTTTTCACTGGTTTGTTTAGCGGATGGGAAATAATTGCAACTAGTTCTTTTGCAGTATTTAACGAAAGTGTTGTATCTTCATCAACAGTAATTAAATATTTTACTTTTGGAATTTCATGATGAGATAAATACATTGTTTTGTCTATCTCTTCTGCAGACATCTTTCCAAGAAGTAAACGGTTCAAATGAGTAAGTGCACCACGTTTTCTTTCCCATCCCATGTATGTTTGTTCACATTTTGAATAAGCTCTTTTTCTATATAGGAAATTAAACAATTTATGTTCACTAGGATACTTCTTATTTAATTCTTCTATTTTTTTCGCACCATATTTTATAATTTCATCATCTAATGGTATATGTGCTCTTTTGGAATCAGATGTACAATCTCCCAGTAACATATAATACATGTTATCAGACCTATTTGCTAAATATGTTACTTCCATTTTAGAAACCATTTTATCAAGCTTGTCTAATGAATTAATAACGCTTGGCATTGCAATTATGGTACTGTATTTCTTATCAATAGTTTTAGCAAAATTAAATCTAGGAAGCACCTGTGGTTTTACAATCTTACCTAATATATAAGTAAGTAATTTTTCTGCAACTTCCATTCCAAAGAAAAATGAAATGATTCCAATGATTGTTCTGTAGAAACCATTATAGTGATTTGTAAAATAGAAATCTATTAAATACGATAATACTAATCCAATTGTTACAATCGTCAAAATATATACTGCAGGTTTTAATGGCTCTATAATTGACTTTTTAATTGTAAATAGTAATGTGCTCTTTTTTAAGCTTTGGATTAATAATTTTTTATCATCGCCTATTAAGAAGTAGCCTACATGTTTTTTATATTTTTCTGAACACTCTACTGCTTTTTTAGCAACATGCATTTCTGAGAAACCATATTTTTTAGCCATTTTTACAATACTATCTCTATACCTGTTTTTAGTTTTATAGTCGCATTTAATATATTCATCAGTATAGTCTCTTTTTAGTGCCTCATCTATTTTATTAATTGAAACAATTACCTCACTCCAATTAGTCGAAGCAACAGTCTTCAATGATATTATTCCATTTGCTATTAAATTAGTAGTTGTTGTTATTTCATTGTGTTCCTTTTCTATAGCCTCATCAATAGTAAATCCAATTTTACTAGTTTCTTCTTTTAATTCATCAAAGTATTTCTCTCCATGTCTCCCCATATCCTTAAGTTTAAAAGCCATGTATTCTATATATGATGTATTAATTGTTTTTATACCCTCTGAAGAACTTATATCAAGTTTTAATTTCCCAGCAAGTTTATTCATTTTCTGAGAGATAACATTTGCATCTCCAGAAAGCGATTTATTTACACGTCTCTCCACTTTTAATTTTTGTAATTCAGCATTAAATATATTTATACATATCCTATTTACAAACTTTATTAATGCACATTTTAACATAACAGGAATCAGAGCTAACTCTCCGAATGTAATGTATGAATGTTTTTGGTATTCTTCTATATAGTTACTTACTATACCATCTGTAACATTCCCTCTATTTTTTTCTACAATTTCACTTGCCATAAATAAAACTCTTAATTGCCTTTGGCCATTATGTGGCTTAACATATGGCAAATTGTTAATTTTAATTGACTTTAAATCGTCTAATGCTACTGTATATTCTTGTTCAATTATGTACATGTTGTCCAATATCCATTGGCCAGCAGAATGAACAGGCATTTTTAAATCCCATGTAGAATTTAATAAATCATAAGTGAATTTTATTGTCTTATGATTTCTCTTTAATTCTAAATAGATTGGTAATATATAATCTTGCATAACAAGCCTCCTATTCTCAAATGAAATTATATATGATTCTTAAAAAAAATGCAACTATGCGGTTACATAATGGACTATATAACTTAACATTTTATGACATTTATTTGCTATTTTATTCAAAAATATGTATAATATTTTAAGGTGATTAAATGTTATATTTTATAACTTATTTTGTATTAATTAATTTGATAGGATTTCTTTTGATGTGGTATGATAAAAAATGTGCTATTAAAAAGGAATACAGAGTTAGTGAAAAAACCTTATTTATGATTTCATTGTTTCTAGGGGCTATAGGAATATATTTTGGAATATATACCTTTAGACATAAAACAAAACATCTAACTTTTACAATACTTATTCCAATAATAATTTTCATAAATATGTTTATTATATATTTTATTATTTCTAAAAATTTATTTAATGTTATCTAATTTAAGTATACAATTCCCAACTCTACTAATAATAAAGTTGGGAATATTTTTATGTAATTTCTTATTGTTTCTTTTTTCAAAAATATATTTTTATCATAGGTCAATATTTTCATCTTGTGTTATATTTTCCATTTTTTTAACTTCACGTTTCTGTTCATCAATATTAGTCCAATGTGATAATGTAGGTACAAAGTCATAGCCATATTGATCTTCACTAAAATTCTTATCTTTTTTTCTAATAAGTTTATTGTTTTTGTTTTTCATAAAAAATCACCATACATAGTATGGCAATTATATATATTCTTTATTCT
>CAYXLQ010000041.1:0-5647 GCA_964465775.1 uncultured Clostridiaceae bacterium | reverse complement strand
TTTTTCATAAAAAATCACCATACATAGTATGGCAATTATATATATTCTTTATTCTTCGTAATTAAATTCTTTTTCTTCACCGTTAATAATTATATTTATTTTCTTTTCTGCTTCTTCTAATTTTTGATTGCATGCTTTTGATATTTTTATTCCTTCTTCAAACTTACTAATTGATTCGTCTAATGAAACATCACCTTTTTCTAATATGCCAACTATACTCTCCAAATCCTTTAAGTTTTCTTCAAAAGTTTTTTCTTTACTCATAATACTTTAACCTCCCCTATTTAACTATACTTTCTATTATACCATCTGTAACCTTTATCTTTACTTCTTCTCCACTCTTAACGTCTGCTTTATTTACAATTGCTTTTCCTTCTATATTTGTTACTATACTATATCCTCTTGACAATGTTTTTAAAGGACTATATGAATCTAGTAAAGCAATTAAATTTATGTATTTATTTTTAGAACTTTCATAATTTGATTTTGTTACGTTCTCCATTATCCTTGTTAATGAATCAATTGTTAATACATATTTTTCAATTAGATCCTTAGGCTTTTTAACAAGTCTTTCTGCTGAAATAGTCTGAACATATTTTTTGTTACTTTCTATAAAATTATTAGCAGACCTAATAAGTCTGTTTTTTAGTGTATCTATTTTAGAAAGCAATTCTAATTTAGATGGATAAACTAATTCCGCTGCCGCTGAAGGTGTTGGAGCTCTTAAATCACTGACAAAATCACAAATAGTGAAATCTGTTTCATGTCCTACTGCAGAAACTATTGGAATAGTACATTTAAATATTGTTCTTGCTAAAAGTTCATCATTAAAACAAAATAGATCTTCAAACGATCCCCCACCTCTTGCTATAATTATTACATCCACTTTATTTTCTTGATTTTCAAAAAAATCGATTCCTCCAACTATAGTTTCAGCTGCACCAGGTCCTTGTACAGCTGCAGGGTATATTAAAAGATTAACATTGTCGTATCTTCTAGTTGAAACATTAATAATATCTCTAACTACCGCCCCTGTTTTTGATGTAATAACGCCTACCTTTCTTGGTAAAAATGGTATTTGCTTTTTATATTCTTTAGAAAACATTCCCTCTTTTTCTAACTTTAATTTTAATTCTTGATATTTTAAATATAAATCACCTAACCCATCTTGAGTTATTGTTTTTACATATACTTGATAAACTCCGTCTCTCTCAAAAGATGAAATAGAGCCCGTTATTATTACACTAGCTCCGTCTTTTATTTGAACTTTGTTATTCATAGCATAACTTTTAAACATTACGCATTTTATTGCTCCGGCCTCATCTTTTAAAGTAAAATAAAGATGACCTGAATAGTGAGCTTTATAATTTGTTATTTCACCTTTAATCGCAATATTATTTAATAATGGATCTTGATCAAACATCATTTTTATATATTTATTTACATTCGAAACACTGTATACTTTATTCAATTTTTTATTTCCACCTTTTCTTTTATAACCTCTCTTAGAATACCATTAATAAACGAGTGTGAATTATCTTCGCCATATCTTTTAGCTATCTCCACAGCTTCATTTACTACAACTTTATATGATAAGTCTTTATTATATAACAATTCATATACTGCAACCCTTAAAATAGCCAAATCTATTTTAAAAACTCTATCCATAGCTCTGCCTGTTATTTTAGAAAAAATCTCTTTATCAATTTCTTCTAAATTTTCTTTAACTCCATTTACTATACTTTCTATGAATTTTTTTTCATCTTTTGTTAACGCTTTATTTTCTTCTTCTGCCATATCCCAAAAACCATCATTTTCGATAATTAATGGTTGCCCAAACGCTATTTGATAAACATATTTAAATCCTATCTCTCTAGCTTTATGTCTGCTCATTTTTTTCTCCTATCTATTCATCATCTTCGTCTTTTTTTACTTTATATACCACATCATCTTCGTTTATACTAAACATCTTTTTTATGTAATCACTGTCTTCTTGTATTCTTTTCCCGATATATATTGCAAGTAATATAAGTAGAACTGTAACCCCTATTTCAATTAAGAATTTAATAATACCAAACCACGCAAGAATTAATACTATAGTTACAAAGATTATAGTGTATTTGTTTTTTAATATAAATTCAATAAAACTGTTTCTTTTCAATATACTCACCTCTACTAATCTTGAACAATAGCTTCGCTTAATTGATATATACCTTTTATTTTAACTTCTACTGTTTTAACTTCTACTGTTGTTTGCTTTAATATTACTGATGTTATATCTTGTTGTAACCTCGCTATAACATCAGCAACAATAGTTCCCTCAAGGATGTATGTATTAACAGTCACATACAGTCCATCTTCTCTAATTTTTACAGAAACCTTTATATTTTTAAAGTTATTATATCTTCTTGCTATATTTAATACTATTGTTTCAAATGTTTGTCCTGTTATAGATATATTTCCTGTTGTAAGAGGAAGAGTTAAACTGCCTCCACTATTCCCTTCTGAATTATCTACATTTGAAGCAAAAATAATTGAAAGAAGAGCAATTATTGACGCTGTTACTATTGTAAAAAGTTTAGCATTTTTTGTTTCAACTAGCATGTCCAGTATGTTTGTAATATTAGCAGTTTTAACTATTCCTCCCACGTATAAAATTATAGTTATTGCAAACCCTACTATCATTATTGCAAAAATAACTGATAATACTTTATTAATTACTTTCATAATATTCCTCCTTATATAACATTTACTGTTTATAAATTAATTATATCATATTTTCTAAATATTACTATAAATATTATAAAAAATATAAAAAAATCAAAAACAGATACTATTAGTATAACTAATAATATCTGACTAATATTATTTAATTAAAGAAACTGCATCTCTTGCTATCATTAATTCTTCGTCTGTTGGTATAACTAACATTGGTATTTTAGAATCTTTAGTTGATACAAATGTTTCTTCACCTTCAGCATTTATTTTAGACATGTCATATTTAATTCCCATAGGTTCAAGATCTCTTACTGTTAACTCTACAATATCTTGGTTAAATTCGCCAATACCACCTTCAAATGTTATTACGTCCACTCTTCCAAGTGCAGCCATATATGAACCAATATATTTTTTTACTCTATATGCAAACATTTTTAATGCTAAAGCCGCTCTTTCATCGCCATTATCTCTTAGTTCTTTTAGATCTCTTACGTCACTTGTCGTTCTAGATATTCCTAATAGCCCAGATTTTTTGTTTAATATGTCACACGTTTCATTTATAGAAATATTCTCATGTTCCATAACAAATTTTATTATAGCTGGATCTATATCTCCACATCTTGTTCCCATCATTAACCCTTCAAGTGGTGTTAATCCCATACTTGTATCTATTGATTTTCCACCTTTAATTGCGCACACACTAGCTCCATTACCTAAATGACATGATATCATATTAATATCTTCTACATTTTTGTTTAATATTTTTGCAGCTTTATCTACAACATAACGGTGAGATGTTCCATGGAACCCGTATCTTCTTATTTTATATTTTTCATAGTATTCATATGGTAATGCATATAAATATGCTTCTTCTGGCATAGTTTGATGAAATGCTGTATCAAATACTGCTACCATTGGCACATTTGGTAATATTTTCTTACAAGCTTTTATACCAATTATATTTGCTGGATTATGTAATGGTGCTAAATCATTACATTCTTCTACTGCTTTTAAAACCTCATCTGTAATTACTACTGATTCTGCAAACATTTCACCACCATGAACTACCCTATGGCCTACTGCTGATATTTCATTTATATCTGCTACTGCTCCATGTTCTGGATGTGTTAATTCATTTATAAGTATAGAGATTGCCTCATTATGTGTTGGCATATTTACTTCTTTAATAAATTTAACTGATTTGCTAGGACATTTATAGTCTATAAATGAACCTTCTAAATTAATTTTATCACATTTTCCTTTTGCTATTACTTCTTCATTTGTCATATCAATAATTTGATATTTAAGAGAAGAACTTCCACAGTTTATTACTAATACTTTCATTTTTATCCTCCAAATTTTACATCGATGAAAGCATTATATCATAACTACATTTTTTTTCAAGAAAAAGAGAACGAAAATATATTCGCTCTCTTAATTTTTGATTACTAACTTAATAACTTTTCTATAAGATCTTCATATGATACTCCTGAAGCTTCCCAAAGTTTTGGGTACATACTCTGAGGTGTAAAACCAGGTAATGTATTAACTTCATTAATATATATTTCTCCTTCCTCATCAGATACAAAAAAATCAACTCTTGCAACATGCCTGCAATCCAATGCCTTAAAAGCTCTTAAAGCAAGATCTTGAATTTTTTCGACAATCGGTAAGTCAACATCTGCAGGAACAATAGGTTCAAGGCATCCTTCATTATACTTGGCATCATACGAATAGAAAGAATCATTCTTTGGAACCTCACCAAGTACTGATGCTTGAACAGTGTTATCTTCAAGAATAGCGCATTCTATTTCTCTTCCTTTTATCTCTTCTTCTACCAAAATCTTATTATCATATTCACACGCTTCTGATATAGCAGACAATAGCTCTTCTTTATTTAATACTTTGCTAACGCCAATTGAAGAACCAGAATTAGAAGGTTTAACAAAGCACGGGTATCCTATGAAGTTTTCAATATGTTCCATCCACTCTGATTGTTCATTAACAGATGTAAAATCTTTATTTACCATTACAGTCTTTCCATCTGTATCTTTTTTAAGATAAACATATTTTGCTTGCTTAATTCCAACTTGATCAAATATCATTTTTGCATAAACTTTATCCATTGCAAGTGCTGAGCTAAGAACTTTACTTCCTACATAAGGTACATTCATCATATCTAACATTCCTTGAACTGTTCCATCTTCACCATATAGCCCATGAAGTACAGGAAATACAATATTAACGCTCTTTAGAAATGATTCAATGTTTAGAATTCGTTCTGCATTGTCAAACCATTTGATCATATCTTCTTTGTTAATTACTCCATGATAGAAATACCATTCTCCATTTCTGCTTATAACTACTGGAACCGGTTCATAATTTTTAAGTTTCATAATGTTATATATAACATTATATGCTGATTGTATGGATACATCATGTTCTGTAGACATACCTCCAAATATGATTGCTACTTTACGCTTGTTTTTATTTTCCATTTTTTCTAACAATTCTATCCCTCCTAATTTTAGTATAGTTAAAAATTATAGTATATAATTAAAAAAATACAGAAAAATTTCCTCCTCTTTTTACAATTATTCTTGTTGTTTTACTATTTAGTAATTCACCCTTGTTAATGATTACATAATTATATCACTATAAATTTTAAAAGCAACATTATATTGCTTTTAAAATTGTTAATTTAAGTTTTTTTCTAATGCATTACATATTTCTTCTAATTTCATTGACCTTGAAGCTTTAACATATATTGTTGCATCTTGTCTAGGTATATTTAATAAGTACTTTATTGCTTGATTATTATTATCAAAAGCTATTCCTCTTTCTTTTTCATATCCATTTAAAATTGCTTCTTCTAAAATAAGTTTTGCATCTTCTCCTACTGTTATAAGATTAGTTGGATTTGTTTTTG
>CAYXLQ010000040.1:0-9973 GCA_964465775.1 uncultured Clostridiaceae bacterium | reverse complement strand
GATATAAATCCAATATATAGGGTTTTGATTTCAGGAATACCAAACGTTGGTAAATCTACAATTATAAATAAACTTGCAGGCAGGAAAACAGCCGATGTTGGAAATAAGCCAGGAGTAACAAGAAAAAAACAATGGATTAGGCTAGAAAACAATATACAACTTATGGATACGCCAGGAATTCTTTGGCATAAACTAGATGAAAATGATGCAGGAACAAAACTTGCACTTACAGGAAATATTAAAGAGGAAATTTTACTTATAGATGAATTAGCACTTGAATTAATTAAATATTTAAAAAATAACGATAAATACTTTGAAATGTTATGCTCAAGATACAAATTATCAAAAGAGTTAAAAGAATTAGAAAATTACGAAATACTTGAAGAAATTGGTAAGAATAGAGGAGCGATAATCAAAGGCGGAGAAGTAGATTATAATAAAATAGCAAAAATATTAATAGATGAATTTAATGCTGGATTAATAGGTAAAATTAGTTTAGAGTAATAAGGGGTAAATATGTCAAAAGAATTATCTTTAAGTCACGAGCAAAAGCTTGTGCTTGAAACAAAAGGGAGAGATTTTTTAGTTGCTGCTTCTGCAGGAAGTGGTAAAACGTTTGTTGTGGTTGAAAGAATAATAAAAAGAATGTTAGAAGACAAAATCGATATAGATAAAATACTTGTTGTTACATTTACAAATGCTGCAGCTGCAGAACTTAAAGAAAGAATTACAAATAAAATATATGATATATTAAAAGATAATCAAATTTCAAAAGATGAAAGAACGTATTTAAAAAGACAATTATTAATTATAAATAAAGCAAACATTTCTACTATACACTCCTTTTGCCTAAGTATACTTAGGACCAATTTTTATAATTTAGGGATAGATGCTGAGGTAAAAACATTAGATGAAAATAAAGCAAAAATGTTATTATTAGAATCAATAGATGAGATTTTAGAGCAAGAGTATGATGAAGTAACGGAAATCTTTTTTAAAGTATTAGAGCTATTTAAAGGGGAAGAAATTGTTGTAAAAAACTTGCAAGAACTTTACAATTTTTCACAAAGTATGATAAATCCAAATGAGTGGCTGGATGATTCCTTAAGGCAATATGAGAATTTATCTAATATTGAAGATTTAACAGAAATTGAGGTTGGAAAAGAACTACAATCAATTATAAATGAGAGAATTGATTTATGTTGTTTACAGCTGGAAGATGTCATTAATAAAACTACAGGTAATGCTGAATTTGAATCAAGAGTAGATATATTAAAAAAAATGTTAGAACAAATAGAGGGATTCAAATATCAAAAAACATATAATCAAATGTTTACGTATAAAGAAGATATGATATCATTTCCAAGGCTTCCTTCTTCAAGAGTTTCAAATGAAGTATTAAAGAATGAAGTCTCTAGCGTAAAAAAAAGAGTTACAAGTGAAATGGAAAGTATATCTAAAATGTTATATAAAGATACAAAAGGGCTAATACAAGACTTAAAAAGCGTAGAACAAATTATAAAATGGTTTATAATTACTGTAAAACAAATACATGAAAAGTATAGTGAGAAAAAAAGATCAATAGGAAAAATAGATTTTTCTGATTATGAACAATTAGCTTTAAAAGCTTTAAAAGATGAAGAAACTAGAAAAATTTATGTAGATAAATTTGAAGAAATATATATTGATGAATATCAAGATACTTCAGAATTACAAGAGGAAATACTTGGCTTAATATCAAAAAATAATCGTATAATGGTAGGTGATGTTAAACAGAGTATTTATAGCTTTAGAAATGCAGAACCAAGCATATTTAATGAAAAGTATAAAATATTTAAAACATTAGAAAAAAATCAAGAAGGCAAAAGCCTTGAACCTGTAAAAATAATATTATCTAAAAACTTCAGAAGCAGAAAAGAAGTACTAGAACCGATAAATTATTTATTTCATAAAACCATGTCGGAGAAAGTAGGAGGCTGTGAGTATAATGAACCGGAATTTTTAATATATTCTGGTGCCTATGACGAACATAAAAACACTACAAATAATGATTATATAGCAGAAATAAATATAATAGAAACAGAGAATATAGGGGATACACAAGATAACACGGAAGAATTATTAGAAGAATTAAGCACTGTAGAGAAAGAAGCTAAGATGATAGCAAGTAGAATTAAAGAAGTATATGGTTCATTAGAATTATTTGATATGAAGAAAAAGGAATCAAGACTATGTGATTATAAAGATATTGTAGTCCTTATGAGATCGATGCGAGGTAGAGCTGGTATATATGAAGAGATCTTTAAAAAGGAAGGAATACCTGTTTTTAATGATAATGTAGAAAACATATATAGTGGAGAAGAGATAGGCTTAATAATATCTTTTTTAAAGGTTGTGGATAATTACTACGATGACCTGTCTTTAGTTAGCATTTTATATAGCATAATTGGAGAATTCACATTAGATGAGCTGGTTGTAATTAGAGCTTATAATAAAAAAGGATATTTTTATGATTCATTGTTAGAAGCTAAAGAGGGGATACCAACTATTGATAAAAATTATAAAGTTGTAGAGAAAATTCATAGATTTATAACATTATTAAACAATGTAAAAAAATATATTAAAACATTTTCTATAGCTGAAACAATAGAATATATTTACGAAGTAACAGGAATATATAATAGTTTTTATTTAGAAGAATTTGGACATCAGAAATGTAGTAACTTAGACTTACTGATAGAGGTCGCACGAAAATTTGAAAAAGAAGAAAAAACCACACTTTATGACTTTATTAACTACTTGGAAAACATGAAGGATAAGAATATAAAGGGAACCGATACTGCTAAATTAATTGGAGAAAATGAAAATGTAGTTAGGCTTTTAACAATTCATAAAAGTAAAGGATTAGAATATCCTGTTGTTATTTTAGCGGGAGCATCTAAGTCATATAACATAGAAGATAGTAAAAGTGAAATATTATTAGATAAAAACCTAGGTATAGGTACGGAAATATTCGATGAAAATTTAGGTGTTTCTTATCCTTCGGTTATAAAACAGGGAATTAAGGAAAAAATAAAAGAAAGATCGATTTCTGAGGAACAGCGTTTGTTATATACGGCGATGACAAGAGCAAAAGAAAAAATAATAGTGTTTGCAACGACGCCAAATGCTAGTAAACTCCAAGAAAAAATTATAACTTCTGCAGGAGATAACAAATTACCACCAGGACTTTTAAAAAACAATAATAATTATATTAAAAATATGCTTAATGCTTTTGATGAAACAAGCATAAATATTTGTAAAGTTGATTATAAAAAATTCAATGATGAAAAAGATATAAGTGAAAATCTACATGTTATAAAAAAGGATAAAATAAAAAATAGAAATAAAAACAATAGTAAAGTACAAGAATTTTTAAATCGTTGCAAGAATATTGAAATTATAGAAAAGGAAATTAATAAAGAATATAAATTCAATCAAAAATATAAATATACGGATAATCTTAAGATTAAGAAAAAATATACTGTAACAGAACTTAAAGATAAACATAACACAAATGATGAAGAGAATATAAACAACCAATTTATATACCAGGAATTAGATTATAATAATTTAAAACCCAAAGTACTTGATGACAAAAAATCAGCAGCTAATTATGGAACATTTATACATAAGGTTATGGAATTATATGATTATTCTAAAGAGAATATAGATAAAACAAAAGAACAAATAAATCATATTTTTGAAAAGCATTTTAATGAAGATATGGATAGAAGAGACTCAATTGAAAGTAAAGTGAAATTGTTTTTGAATTGTGAAATAAGAGAATATATAAATAAATTAGTAAATATTGAAAAAGAAAAGGCATTTGTAATTTATGATGATCTAAAAGGATTAGAGGGAATAGAGTTAAATGAAAAAACATATATACAAGGAGTAATTGATTTATGTATAGAAACTGATAATGAATATATAATTGTGGATTTTAAAACAGATAGGATTAATAATACCCAGGAATTAATTGATAGATATAAAAAGCAAATTATAATATATGCAAGATCTATTAAGTTAAGTAATAATAAAAAAGATGTTAAAAAATATATTTATTCTTTTCATTTACAAAAAATCATCGAAATAAATGAATAAATATTAATTAATGCATATTGTTGAATATTTTTTTGGTTTAATATAAAATACAAGATATAAGATGAATAAGGAGAATTTACACAATGGATAAAAATATAAGAAACGGAGTATCGTTAATAGCTTTAATAGTCATAATAATAATTTTAATAATGCTTTCAGGTATTGTTGGATACTCTGGAATGGGAGTTATGCAAGATTTAAAGGAAGCATCTTTTTATGAAGACAGTCAAACAATCGCAGATGCTGTAGAAGAATATTATCTTGTAAATGGAGATATTCCTATAAAAACAGGAGGCCTTAACATAAGCAAAATAGAATTTTTACAACATGTTACAGAAAAAAGAGGACAAACTATATCAAATAAGCTAGATGAATTATTAAAGGCAAATGAAGAAGATAACTCAAATTTTTACGAAGTTGATATGCAAAAGATAGGAGTTGAATCTGCTAAATATGGTTTGAAGGAAAAAGGCGAAGATGATATATTTATAGTTTCAAATACTACAGCAAAGGCTTATTATTATTCAGGGTTTAAATTTAAAAAAAATGTTTACTTTATAAACAAAGTATTAGAGTAAGGAGGATAAGAAATGAAAGAAAAACAGGGAATATCACTGTTAATGCTTACAATCGTTATAATAGTAATGATAATATTATCGGGTACTGTAATATATACATCTGCTGATGCTACTAATAATTCAAAGATGGCTGCTTTTATATCGGATTTAGAGACAATAGGAGAAGCAACTGAAGAATATTATTTAAATAATGGAGAACTACCTATAATAGCAGAAACACAATGTGACAAAAATACTTTGCTTAACAAACATATAGAAGAGAACAGGAAAACAATTTTATCAAATGATATTGATGAATTAAAAGATACGGATAAAAACTTTTATGAGATAGATATTAGTAAGCTTGAAATTAAATCTTCTCAATATGGAATAAAAGAAGATGGAGAAGTTCTAGATGCTTATTATGTATCTGAAAGAAATCACAATATATATTATCTTAAAGGTAGAAAAATAGCTAAAGTATATTACTTTGCTCTTACAGAGCTATTAACTGGTAAAAAAGTAGTTAATTCAGTGGAAGCTGAAGACACATCAAATGTTAATATTGTTTCTAAAACTGATGGAATAAAGATAGTTAAAAGTACTAAAGAATGGACAAATGATTTAAAAATGAATATTGAAACTACTCTTAAAGCGGGTGAAAAGATGACATTTATTCTAGGGGGAGTACAAGTATTAACAAATGTTACACAACCCAATTATACATTTATAATTAAAGACTATTTAAAAGAAACAAATACGGCAGTTTGGCAATCAGTAGTAGTAAACAAGAACAAGACTTTTACAGTTAGAAAACTAAACAGTTCAAATCAAATCATAGTAGAAACAACTATTGATATAGATAATGTAGACATGATAGGAGTATTTAAATATGCTGTGCCACCATCTATAACAGTATCAAAAAATGAAAGCTTTAATTTAATAAAATTATCAAATTTAACAGACAACAATGAAAGTGGTGTAAAAAATCTTAGATATTTAAAAACCAGGAAAAGAGTAATCATAAACGGGACAGAAACAGAAGTGGATTATTATGATAATCAACCTACAACCATTACATGGGATTATATTTATAGTGCTGGAACTATCTCTGATGCTAAAATGATAAAGCTAGCAAAGGATGTAAGCGAAATTAGAGTAGTATTTGAAGATAATGCAGGAAATGTGGATACTCAAGTAGTAACATATATTATAGATTAGGTGATAATATGAGAAAAAAAGGAATAACATTAGTTTCAGCATCAATAATGACAGTAATAATACTTGTTTTAGCAAGTACGGTTACAATAGCAGCGTATAAAAGTATGGAGAATTCAAATAAAATAATGTTTGCAATTGAAATTTCTAGCATACAAGAAGAAGTTGATAAATATTATAAGAATAATTCTAACGATGAAAATCCCATAACTTCGGAAATGTATGATATTGATTTAACTGAAACTACGCCTCAATCTATAGATGAATTTGAAGGCGAACCGAAAAATGATAATAAAATTAAATTATATGCTCTAGATCTAAAACAATTGGGAATAAATAATACTAAGTTTGGAATAAAATTAAATGAAAACGAAAAAGATATATATCTTCTTTCTCTTGAAACTAAAAAAGTATATTATATGCAGGGCGTAAAAGCAAATGGAAAAACATACTATACACTTAGTGAAGATTTAATTAAAATTAAAAAAAGAAATGAAAAAATTGAGGAAACAGTGACTCCAATAACTCAAGATATACAAATAACAACTTCTGATTTTACAGTAGTAACAAATGGAGTAGCAAAAGAAATATATTTAAATGATATCAAGATAATTGGAGAAAACATAAAAACTGCAAAGTATGAAATTGGAAAGATTAATAATGATGATGCAAAAACGTATTTTAGTAATAATGGAAAAAAATTAGAAAATAATAGAATAAAAATGCTAGAAGAGGGAACAATCACATTATACGCAGAAGATATAGATGGTAATTATACTATAGAACATAAAGGAATCCCTCAAATACCGCATGCCTTTTATTATGTAGGAGGAACAATAGATACAGGAACAGTGATTTCAGACAATATGTTAGATGCTAATAAAGGAACATCTCATAGTGTTGCACAAACATTACAAGGCAATCAGTTTGTTTGGGTGCCAGTAGAGGATTTTAGTGAATTTATAAGATATGATTTTCATAATAATACAAATTTAAGTACAACTTATAGAGAGATAGCTCCAGAGCTAGGACAAAATAGAGAAGTAGAGAAGATTTATGCAAGTGTAGAAAAGAATAAAGGCTTTTATGTAGGAAGATATGAGGCAGGAAAACCTGTGGTAACACCAATTACAGATGGAACAAATAAGCCGATAATAAAGCAGGGAATAGATGTATGGAACAATATTCCATGGGGTGGAAGTGGGACATCATCATATGATGGATTTCCAGGAAATGATGATGCAAACGGAGTAGTAAAAGTAGCAAGAAATTTATATTCTAATAATAGCTATAATACAACAGGAGTAGTATCACATTTAATATATGGCGTACAATGGGATGCAATAATGAGATGGTATAAAAATAGTGGCATAGATGTTCAAAACAGTTCGGAATATGGAAATCATTTAGGAGATGGGGGCTTAAAAAAAACAGGCTCAAGTTCAAATTATCAGAGAAAAAACATATATGACTTGGCTGGAAATGTATCGGAGTTTACAATGGAATCTACTACTTCCAACACTCGTACTTATCGTGGGCGTAATTATGCATATAGTTCTCCAGGGAATCCTGTAAGTTTTCGTATGGCAATTAGTTTTACGTCGGGATTTAATTATGCTGGATTTCGTATAGCTCTTTACATAAAATAGTAGTGTAATTGTTAAATTACCATAATAAATAATAGTAAAAATTGACATGTAATTAATAAATTAATACGCAACTTGTTTTTATATAAATTAAGTGATAAGATTGTTAATAATAAGGAGGAATAAATATGGCAAAATCAAAAAAAGAAGAAGCTACAGAGGTTGTAGTTGAGAATGCTGTCAATATAGATAATGAAGGGATGAATGTTCAAATATCAAACAATTTATCAATTTCAGAAGATGTAATTGGAATTATTGCAGGTATTGCAGCAGCAGAAGTTGAGGGAGTATCAGGAATGACACTAGGGTTGGTTGACGGAATTAACCAAATACTTGGAAGCAATAAAAAATATTCAAAAGGTGTAAAAATTGATCTTGAAGACAAGGATGTAATAATTGATCTTTATGTTATAGTAAAATATGGTATCAGAATACCTGACGTAGCATTTTCAATTCAAAATTCTGTTAAATCTTCAGTAGAGACAATGACAGGATTAAATGTTGTTTCTGTAAACATTAATGTACAAGGTGTAACATTTGAAAAAGAAACAAAAGAAAAAGAGATAACAGAATAAAAACAATATTTTAATAAATTCAAAATATCAAGAAGTATCAAAACTAGGTACTATTCTTGGTATTTTTTTATAAAAGCCTTGAAAAGAGAGTATTAATATTATAGAATAAAATTATAAACGTTTGTTTGTTTATTTTGTGATAATAAAAAACATATAAAAGAGGTGAATATGAAGATAAATATAGATAAAGAGGTAACATATTTAAAAGGTGTTGGAGAGAAAAGGGCTGCTCAATTAGAAAAATTAGGTATAGTTAGAGTAAATGATTTAATTACGCATTTTCCAAGGCTATATGAAGAAAGAAATAATATAAAAACAATTGGAGAATTTATCCTGGGTGAAAATGTGTTATTTAAAGCAAAAATAATGAACAAAATTGTTACAAGAAGAGCAAGAGGAAAGTTAGTTGTTAGTTCATTTTTTGTTGGTGATAAAACAGGAACAATAAAAATAGTTGTATTTAATCAACAATTTTTAGTTAATACATTAAAAGAAGGGGAAGAATATGCTTTCTACGGTAAAGTGGAGGGAAACATACTAAGGTTTGAAATGCATAATCCTGAGATTGTTAGTTCTAACAAAATGGAAATAATCTCTGGAATAAAGCCAATATATCCTCTTACAAAAGGAATAACCAATAATTATATTATAAGTTTAATGAGACCTTTAATTAATGAAAGCCTAGAACTAGACGATATATTTACTAATGAATTTTTAAGCAAGTATGGACTTTATGATATTAATAAAGCTATGAATGAAATACACTTTCCTAATAATTTATCTGAAATCAATAAAGCAAGACATAGACATATTTTTGAAGAACTATATTTATACCAACTTGCTCTTATGAGTATTAGGTTAAAACAAGAAAAGCAAACTAAAGTGCCTATGAAAAACATAGATATATCATCAATGCTAAATTTATTAACATTTGAACTTACAAGTGCCCAAAAAAACACAATTAAGGAAATAACAGAAGACTTATCTTCAGATAAAGTAATGAACAGATTAGTACAAGGAGATGTTGGAAGTGGTAAAACAATAGTTGCAGCTATTGCTATGTATCTTGCAGTAATAAATGGTTACCAAGCAGCAATAATGGCACCTACTACAATATTAGCTACCCAGCATTACGAAGATTTAAAAGCAATGTATGATAAGCTTGGAATAAGAACACAAATAATAACGGGAAAAACTACAAAGAAGCAAAAGAGTGAAATCAATAAATTATTACTAAATGGAGAAGTAGATATATTATTTGGAACACATGCAATAATTGAAGAAGATGTAGAATTTTCAAAAATGGGATTAGTTATAACAGATGAACAACATAGGTTTGGAGTTAGACATAGAATGGAACTAGCAAAAAAGGGAGAAAAGGTTAATACCCTTGTTATGAGTGCTACACCGATACCTAGAACACTTGCTATGACAATGTATTCAGACTTAGATTTAAGTATAATAGATGAACTACCAGCAGGCAGAAAACCGATAAAAACCAATGCTGTATATGTAAATGAATCCATGGAAGAAAGAATAAATATATTTATATCAAAAGAGTTAAATAAGGGAAGACAGGCATATGTTGTATGTCCGCTTATTGAAGAAAATGAAGATTTAGACCTTACAGCAGCAACTAGTTTATATGAAAAATATAAAGACGAAACATTTATAAATTACAATGTTGGATTTTTAAATGGAAAAATGAAGAATAAAGAAAAAGATGAAATTATGACTAAATTTAAAAACAAGGAAATAGATCTATTAGTTTCTACTACTGTAATAGAAGTAGGAGTAAACGTTCCAAATGCTACAATAATGGTAGTAGAAG
>CAYXLQ010000039.1:0-10219 GCA_964465775.1 uncultured Clostridiaceae bacterium | reverse complement strand
CTATGATGAAGTTATCTTCGTAGACTGTAACATTCTGGATTATCTTCCTCACAAGTTTATCATCATACTCTAAGGTGCGGAATTTGTTCATGCGGATAAACTCAATCAACTCACCGATTCGTTCGTTCTCACCGCTTAGGGAGGCATCTTCTACTAAAAGGGTCTAGCGCTTATCTCGTAGCTCATCAATCTCATCCGCTAGATGTTCATAGTCTTGACCTTTATTGGCCAGCTTGATGAGTTCTTTTTGTTTTTCTTCTAGTAAGTTGTTAATCTCTGATTTTAGATACTCTGTTGTTTCGCCAATCACGGCATGAATATTTTCTTCAAGTGTTTTTATCTTGTTATTGCCACCAGCAAGCAGCTTATTAATCGCAGTCATTACAGCACCATAGAGTTCATCATCTTTTACGGTTCGGTTCTTACAGACTTCTGGCTGGCCTCAAACTGCGGAAAGCCTTTATTTACCTATCTTATTACACTCTTACTTATCCACCCTTGACATCAATACTACCGTCTCAACATGATAAGTCCATGGGAACATATCAACTATATCCACACTTATTATATCATAATCTTGTTTTAAATAGGCTAAATCCCTTGCAAGGGTAGCAGGATTACAACTAACATATCCTATTTTCTTAGGTTTCATATCTTTTATTAATTCTATACCTTGTTCATCCAGCCCTCTTCTTGGTGGGTCAACAACAAGTACATCATATTGATTTCCCTGTTCTTTTAAATTATATAACTCTTCTCTTGCATCTCCAAGTATATACTTTGTATTTCTTATTTTATTTAGTTCTATATTTTCTTTAGCTAGTTCTACTGCATCTTCTACTATTTCTACACCTATTACCTCTTTAACACTATCTGCTAAAAAGATTCCAATAGTTCCAACACCGCTATATAACTCAAGAAGTTTTTCATTCTTGTCTAGTTTTAAATTTTCTTTCAAAATATTATATAGAAGCTCTGCTCCTATGGTGTTAATTTGGAAAAATGAGTTTGTTGAAATGTAATAAGATTTATCTCCTATTTTATCAGTAATTTTATCTTCACCATATAGAACTCTATTTTCTTTTGCAAGGATAACATTAGTGTTTTGGTCATTTATGTTTACCACTATCCCCTTTATATTAGGATACTTTTTTGTTAATTCTTCTACTATGTTTTTCGTTTCTTTTGATCCAACAATGCTCCTGTCATTTACAACATATATACATAATATATCTCCTGTATTAATACCTTTTCTAACCATTATGTTTTTAATATGTCCCCTTTTTGTGTTTTCATCATATCCTTTTAAGCCTTCTCTACACACTAAATCAAACATAAATCCAGCTATTTCATTAATTTCTTTTTCTTGTATTTTACATTCTGATGTTTCAATAATATTGTGAGTTTTTTCTGTAAACATTCCCATTTTATTTTTTCCATTTACATATCTTACAGGGTATTGTATCTTATTTCTATAATTGTATGGTATCCCCATTCCATATATGTTTCTTACCACATCATTTATACCCTGTTTTTTTAAAGTATTTATTACGGTTTCTTTTTTTACTTTTAATGTATAATCATATTTCATATGCATTCCTGCACATGCTCCACAGCTTCCCTGAACTTCACACTCTGCTTTCTCTTGTCTATGTTTAGAAGCTTTATTAATTCTTGTTATTTCCGCCACTTCATATGAATTCTTTTTCATTATAATTTTAGCTTCCACTTCTTCTCCAATTATTGATCCCGGCACAAATATAACTTTGTTATTTTCCTTTGCTATTCCCTCAAAATGCATTCCATTATCTATAATTTTTAGCGTTTTATTGTTTTCTTTTTCCATCAATTTTCCCTTCATTCAAAAATTACTTTTATTTTATTTTTTTAAATATACAAGTAGTAACACTTTTTTATATTATTCATACTATATATTATAAATCGGATAAATGAAAGCTTAAAATAAAGTTTTCTCTGATTTATATAAAATTAGGAGGGGTTTTATGGGAAACTGTTTCAATAATTGTCAATTTAGCAATAGTATTGTATTTACAGCTTTATTACTGTTAATACTTTTTAGAAACAAACCTGTAAACTCTTCCTACTTTGCTTTTGATGACTTTTTTAAAGCATCATATGTACGGGAATCCATCTTTACATGGACTCGTAATGACTAGAACGTAAAGGGGGGAAATTGAACATGATAGATGAAAGATGTGGTGGCTGCGGATGTGGCGGTTGCGGAGGTAATTCTGGCTTCGGCGGCGGAGGTTTCGGTGGCTTCGGCGGAGGATGTTGTATATGGATCATCCTTATTATAATAGTATTAGTATGCTGCTGCGGTTGCTAATGCTGAAATGCAAATTGTATAAACATAATATATAAAAAATATACTTACCCTGGTGACTAACTCTCACTGGGGTTTTTTATAAATGCAACATACTAATACTATTCTATATATATTTATACATGATTAAACATATACTTATATTGTGGTGATAAAAATGTCTAACAAACTGTCTATAAAAAAATATGTAATTATTTGTTCTTTTGTTTTAATATTTGGAATTGGAATGCATTTTCTTTATGAATTTAGCAATCGTTCTTTTATAATAGGCTTATTTACTCCCGTAAATGAAAGTGTTTGGGAACATTTAAAACTAGTATACTTTCCATTTGTTTTCCTTGGCATATTATTAAATATTTTTTTTAATAAAAATTATGATTTTAATGTTAAAGTATGGAATTATATAAATGTTTCTATTATCAAGATTTCTATTTTTATTGTTACTTTTCATTATTTATATAGCTTCATTTTTAGTGATTCTTCTATAATATATGATATTATACTTTATTATGTTTCAATGTTGTATGGATTTAAAATTGTGTACAACATTTTTAAAAAAGATAATGCTCTTTTAAATGTAAAGAACATAAATTTTCATATATTATCTCTTTTTATATTTTTCATAATATTTATAATTTTTACAATTCATCCTCCTAAATTAAACTTATTTAGAGATCCAATATCTAATACTTATGGTATATTTATGCTCTAAATTTATTAATTACTTTATATCAATAATTTCCATTTATTGATATATTATGTAAAGTATGGTATAATTATAATATGATTAATATATATCCAAAAAATAATTTTATGGAGGAATTTAAAATGAAAAACATTAATGAACTTAGGGAATTAGCGGTTAAGGTTACTAGCAACATGGAAATTTTTTGGCCCCAAGCAAATAAGACTGAACGGTATACTCCAAGCCTTTTAAAAGAAGGCACTTACAACACAAACAATGGTGTTATCGCTTTTGTAAGCAATAATAACTTGTATGTCATACCGTACAGTTCAGATTCAATGAAAGTTCTTTTGGATAATGCCTTTATTCAAGAACATATGTATGTACCTTTTTCAAACTGGGATTATCCTGTTGCCGAAAAATCAAAATGGAGCAATTTGTTATCCTCGGCCAAAGCAAAAAACGCGCTTGACTTCATAAATGAATGCAAAGCTTATTCAGCTAAATTAGGATTTGGCGTTATAGCTGAATCCACTTTAGAAAAATGCTTGAGAATTCCAATGGAGGGCATAGCTGTTACACACTTGAATTATAAAACCACTGTTTATCCTCAGGTAACAACCTCTGGTATGGATTGTACAGTTCCTGAAAAGCTCTGCACATACTATACTAATAATGGCACTCTCGTATTTGTACATTCTGATGGTAAAACATATATAACTCGTAATTTTGAGGTTTTAAAAGAACTTCGCAATGCGGGTTATAAAGAAAAAGGTATGTACGTACCTTTATCTAACGGCGAATTTATTGATGATGCCTGGCTTGCAAGCAAGTGGAACTCACTTGTATCCTAAGTTAATAAAGAACCAGCAATTGCTGGTTCTTTTATCTTTTATTATGTATCTTTTAATCAAACATCCCCATCAGATACATTTCTTCTAGGTCTATTCCTCCTCTCATACCGAAACTAATTTCAATTGCTCTTTGTATTTTTTCCATTGTCTTGTCATCTATTGTACCTACTTTTTCTTTAAGCCTTCTTTTGTCCAGTGTTCTTATTTGCTCAGCTAAAATAACTGAATCTTTATCTAAACCATACTTAGTTCCTTCTATTTCTATATGTGTAGGTAATCTTGCCTTTTGTTTTGATGTAATTGCAATTCCAATAATTGTTGGGCTAAACTTATTTCCAATATCATTTTGTACAATTACTATTGGTCTTACTCCTGCTTGTTCACTTCCTATAACTGGACTTAAGTCCGCATAATATATATCCCCTCTTTTAACATTCATAATTCACTTCCTAAATATAGATTAATTTAATATTATGACTGTATATGTATTAAATATCAAATATCGTTTTTTTAATTTCAGCATTAATATTAAACTTGTTATATACTATGCTAATTGTTTCTTTTTTGTCATTGTTATATACAATATATGTTATGGGTAATTTAGTTTTTTTGTTAACTTTCAATTCCAATTTACTTGTGTTCTTAATTATTTCTTTATGTTCACATTTACAATTTTTATTTTTACAAATTTTTTCTAATATCATTGTTATATAATGTGCCTTTTCATAATTTAAAGCCGTAAAACAACAGTTTTCTTTAGTTGTTTTGTTGTATATTTCTAGAAATGTATGGATGCTCATTAAGTTTGTAGCATTAGTAATGTATTGATCTATATACATTTCATTTTTTTGATCCATATTTTGAATTAACATTTTTTTATTATAAAATATTATTTTAATATTAGAACCGTTACTATCCATAAATTCAAACTTAGTTCCCATATTGTTTTTATGCCATTCTTTAATGTTATAACTGTTTTGATTTTTGTTGCTTACAATTGTTGCTTCATACTCTGCATAAAATGAGTTCATATTAAAAATATTATTATTTTCAAATCTGTTTGTTATGTTTCTAATGGGTGTCCCATTTAAAAGTTCTGTTTTTATGCAAATTGTATAAAAAACACTTGTGGATATTAATACTATTGTTATTATAGTAAAAACTGTTATAGTTACCTTACTTTTCATTAGTTTTTGAAAGTTCAAACTTGTAATAAACATAAAAAACCTCTCTTACATCTAAAATTTATATTAGATTATATGTAAGTTTGGTTCTATTTATATCTACTTTTCTAACTCTTCTAATTCATTAAAGTATTTATTTATAATTTCGACTACCTTTTCTTTTTCTACTTCTCTATTAACTTCATTTTTTATTATTGTACTATTTTTAAGCCCCTTTAAGTACCAAGCAATATGTTTTCTCATTTCTGGTATTGCTCTTTTCTCCCCATAATACTCTACTGCTTTTTCTATATGTTCTAATACTGTTTTCTTTAGTTCACAATACTTTATACTTGTTTTTTTATTACTCAGTATTTCTTCAAATATCCAAGGATTACCCATAGCACCTCTTGCAACCATTACTCCATCTACTCCTGTATATTTAAACATATGCTTAGCAGATTCCAAATCCATAACGTCACCATTACCTATTACAGGTATGTTCACGGCCTCTTTGACCTTCTTAATTGCCTCTAAGTTTGCTTTTCCGAGTATACATCTGTTCTTTTGTTCTACCATGAATAGTAATCATTTTAACCCCATGTTTTTCGCATATTTGTGCAAGTTTTACTGCTGTTTCTTCTGATTCTGTATAACCTATTCTTGTTTTAACAGTTATAATTTTGTTTGATGTTTCTACTGCTGTTTTAATTATTTCCTCTGCAACTTTTAAATCCTTTAATAGTGCTGCCCCTTCACCATTTTTTACTATTTTGCTTACTGGACAACCCATATTTATATCTATAATGTCTATTTCTTCTATAAGATTTAACTTTTCTATTGCTCCCTTTACATCCTCTTTATTACTAGCAAATATTTGAACAGCAGAAGGCCTTTCGTTAACCATTAAAGTAAGCATTTTATTTGTTTTTATATCTTCATATACTAAAGCTTTTGCACTTACCATTTCAGTAAACATTAAGCCTGGATTATATTTTATAACTATATGCCTAAAAGGCAGGTCTGTTATCCCTGCCATTGGTGCTAAAAACACATTATTTTTTATAACTATGTTTCCTAGCTTTATCTCTTTTATATATTTTTTTATGTCATTAACACTATCTTCCATAATACATTGTTCCTTTATAATTATATCCTTTAAAATAATATACGTTATTTGTTTTATCTGCAATTAAAAACAAATCCCTGTCCGTAATAGTCCCTTTTCCTATTTTAAAATCATTTAGACTTAGTTTTGATATATCTATTACATATAAATTGTTATTATTATCTCCATTTTTTAATAACTCAGCTGAAAAATCATCTGTTAAATTTTCTTTTGCAATAGCTGTATTTTCAAATATTGGTTTTTTTTCATTTTCTATAATATATTCATTTGTAGCATTTGACACTCTTTCAAGCTGACTCATATATTCTTCATAGTTAACGTTATTAATACTAGCTACTCCCGAAACAGTTGCTGTAGTTAAAATTATAAACATAATTACTACTGACAGTACAAGTATAGATGTTGTTATTCCTAATTTATTTTTCATACATATCGTCTCCTATATCTTTAATCTACAAAAATTGTTCTTTGTCTTCTTGCACTAACACTCAGTACTATTCCAATTGATATAAAGTTAGTAAGAAGATTACTCCCGCCATAACTTACAAAAGGAAGTGGAATACCTGTTATCGGCAGTAATCCCATAGTCATTCCAATGTTTTCTATGAAATGACAAAAAATCATTGCAAATATTCCAGATGTCACTAACATTCCGTAGGTGTCTTTAGATGTTTTTGCTACATTAATTATGCGTATTAATAGTACTGTGTATATTATAACAATTAGAGCAGAAATAATAAAGCCCATCTCTTCAGAAATTACAGAAAATATAAAATCAGAAGTTTTAACTGGTAGGTATCCGAATTGTGTTTGAGTCCCTTTAAATAGTCCTGTCCCAAATAACATCCCTGCTCCAACCGCTATTTTTGACTGTATTGCATTGTATCCACTGCCAAGGGGTTCTAAATCCGGATTTAAAAACACTTCTATTCTTTGTTTTTGTATTCCATTTAGTACAAAAAAGTATAGTATTGGAATAGATATAAGTATAATTAATATGCCTGCTACAATATATCTATATTTTATTCCTGCTTTAAACAACATAAAAACTGTTATAAATATAAATACTGCTGCAGTACCAAAATCTGGTTGCTTTAATATTAAAAGAACTGGTACTATCATCATTCCTAAAACCGCTAAAATATTGTACCACTTGTTCATTGCTTTTTTGTTTTTTTGAACCATAAAATCAATATATTTAGCAGAAACTAGTATAAGTACTATTTTTGTTATTTCGGATGGTTGGAAACTTGCAGGACCTATTTTAAACCAGCTTGTTGCACCATAAATTGGTGTTGTAAATAAAACAGCAATTAATAATCCTATGCATACAATATATATGGGTATACTTAATATTCCAAACCAGTTATAATCCATTAACCATACAATTACTACTATTGTTAAAGATGCCACAAACCAAATAAATTGTTTAAAATAATCCTCTTTAAGTTCAGGATCATTATACCCCGCACTATATATTCCAATTATACCTATTATTACTAATGCAAGTACTGCTATAAGTATAATAATATCTGTATTTCTTAGTAAACTTTTCATATTACTCCTTTATTATTTATCCAATATAAAATGTTTTGTATGCTTTATATGTCATGTATACATCTGCAGTTGATGTTAACTCATAAGGTGAATGCATTGATAATATTGATGTACCACAATCAATAACTTCCATTCCTTTATTAGCAAGAATATATGCTATTGTTCCTCCTCCACCTTTTTCAATTTTTCCTAGTGTACCAAATTGGTAAGCAATACTTTTTTTATCAAATAAGTTCATTATATAAGATGTATACTCTGCACTTGCATCATTTGCCGAATATTTACCTCCAGAACCTGTATATTTTTCTATTGCTACCCCACACCCTATAATATTTGAATTTTGAATATCACTTACTTCTTCATACATAGGATCTACCGCATTTGCAACATCTGCTGATATCATTTTAGAATTATTAAATGTTTTATACATAGCTAAATTACAACTATTTTCTTCTGTATTATCAAGAAGATTAGCTATAAACATTTCAAATGCTTGTGAGTTCATTGATGTATTACCTTCACTTCCAATTTCTTCTTTATCAACTATTAAAGCAATACATGTTTTTTTAAGTACCTTTTTTTCTTCTGCTATATCTATAATAGCTTTTATAGCAGCATATGCACAAACTCTATCATCTTGTCCATATCCTGCAACTAATCCTTTATCGAATCCAATATATTTTGATTTAAAACTTGGTACAAATCGTATATCACTTCGTGCAAAGTCTATTTCCTTTATTCCATATTTCTTATTTAATAATTTTAATATATTGCTTTTTACTTTTTCGCTTTTTTCATCTTTGTCTGGTATTGAACCGATTATAACTGACATGTTTTCAGGATCTATAAACTTGTTTGCTTTAAGCTCTAATTGTTCTCTTGCTAGGTGCGGAAGTAGATCAGTTATTGTAAAACAAGGATCATCTTTTTTATCTCCAATTATTATTTCAACTCTTTCTCCCTTTTCGTTATATATAATACCGTACATTGATAAGGGAATTGATAACCATTGATATTTTTTTACTCCACCATAATATTGTGTTTTTAAAAATGCCATACTTTGTTTTTCAAACATAGGCATAGGCTTTGTATCAAGCCTTGGACTATCGTTATGTGCTCCTATTATATTCATCCCTAAAGAAATCTTCTCTTCTCCTATTACAGCTGCATAAATGCTTCTATCTTTATTAACATAGTATACTTTATCCCCTTCTGATAAAACACCTTCCAAACTCTCTAACTTTTTGAATCCTGCTTCTTCTAATACCATTTTAAAATATTCTGTACACCTGTACTCTGTTTTTGCATAATCTAAAAAACTAATGTAATCGTCTGTATACTCAAACATTAATTCCTGCTCTACTTTATTTAAACTTTCATATACATTTTTCTTCTCATATTTTACTCCCATTTTACTACCACCCTTTACTACATTTTTTTACCAATAATTTAGCATTTTTTTATTTTTATATTATATCATCTTTACACACAGATTTCCATACTTTGTTAACATTGATTTTTCAGACCTTTAAGTATATAATGTAGTTGATTTTATTTTAACATATATTAATTATATATTATGGGAGGAATTCAAATGGCCGAAATAAAAAACAATTATGATATGGTAATAATAGGTGCAGGTCCTGCAGGAATATTCAGTGCATATGAATCCATCTTACTAAAGCCTAATATTAAAATAGCAATAATCGAACAAGGACTACCATTAGAAAAACGGTTTTGTCCAATTTCTAAAGGTGGTCAAAAATGTATTAACTGTAAATCTTGCAGTATCATGAGCGGATTTGGTGGTGCCGGAGCTTTTTCAGATGGCAAATATAATATTACAAATAACTTTGGAGGGGATTTATACAATTATATAGGAAAAGCAAAGTCTATTGAACTTATGGAATATGTAGACAAAATCAACCTCTCTTTTGGTGGAGAAAATACTAGAATGTATTCTACTGAGAAATCGGATATTAAAAAACTAGCTTTGCAACATGGACTTAATTTGCTTGAAGCAAGGGTTAGACATCTTGGTACAGATATAAACTATATTGTCCTTTCAAATATGTACAACTATTTAAAAGAACATTTAGATTTTTATTTTAGCGAAGAAGTAACTGATATCTCTGTTACAAAAGAAGGATTTTTAGTTACTACATCTAACGGCCTATCATTTTCATCTTCAACAGCCATAGTTGCAGCGGGACGTTCTGGTTCAAAATGGATTTCTACAATATGTAATAAACTTAACATTCCTACAAAAAGTAATAAAGTAGATATAGGCGTTAGAGTTGAACTTCCTTATGAGATTTTCGAGCACATAACAAATGATACCCATGAGTGTAAATTAGTTTTTAAAACAAAACAATACAGCGACCTTGTAAGAACATTTTGTATGAATCCTCATGGTATTGTTACTGCTGAAAATACACATGGAATTGTAACTGCTAATGGTCATAGTTATAGTGATCCTAATAA
>CAYXLQ010000038.1:0-10357 GCA_964465775.1 uncultured Clostridiaceae bacterium | reverse complement strand
TATTTGAAAAAGACACAAGATGATTTTGGGTTTTAATGGAATAAAACTTCTTGTGCTTTTAAAACTAAAAGAAACTTTACTCTATCAAATCAAGATATTCAATTGAATATCTTCATGTTATTATGGTATAATGTGTTTATTATTTAAAGATAGGAGAAGACATGAAAAAAACAAACAATATAAATAGGTTTTTTAATTCTTTTATAAAAATCTATCACAAATTTAAAAATTTTGATTATAGACAATATACTATGACAAACATATTGTTTTTATCTTTTATTATAAGTAATTTAATAAATTCGACTCTTTTAAGATTGCTAACCGTACGTAACTATTTTGATATTAGACCTATTGTAGCGGATGCAACATTTTTAATACTAATTGGCTCATTTGCTTATTTAATAAAAGGAAAAAAACAATTTCAGTATTTTTTTACTGTCTCAGTTTTATTGACATCTATATGTATTATAAATTCAGCATATTATAATTATTACACATCATTCTCATCATTCTCTCTGTTAAATACATTAACTCAACTTTCTGATGTTTCTGATGCCGTAAGCAATGATATACTTAAAATATCTGATTTTGTTTTTTTATTGCAACCAGCATTTTTAATTTATGTACATTATATATTAAATAAAAAGGATTATTATATAAAGGCACAAAAGATTGAGGAAAAAGAAAAACGTTTTTCTAAAACCGTTTCGGTTTCCGTGATAATTATTGTGGTTTTCTTTATTACTTGTACATCAACAGAGCTTAGCCGTTTTTATAAGCAATGGAATCGTGAATTTACAGTATCTAGATTTGGAGTTTACACCTACCAGGTGAATGATTTGTATAAAACTGTTCATGCATCTCTATCATCCTCTTTTGGTTATGATAATGCAGAAGCAACATTTATCGAATATTATGAAAATAACAAAAGTGAACATAAGAAAAACAAGTTCACTAACAAATTTAAAGGAAAAAATATATTACTTATTCATGCAGAGAGCATGCAAACTTTTGTAATGAATAGGGAACTAAATGGTAAAGAGATTACACCGACTTTAAACAAATTAGCTAAAGAAGGAATATTTTGCAGTAATTTTTATTCACAAGTTAGTACTGGAACAAGCAGTGATTCTGAGTTTACTTTGAATACTTCCTTGTTACCTATTAACAGTGGCACTGTATTTATTTCATATTGGAATCGTAACTATTTAAGCCTACAAAAGCTGTTAAAAAATGTAGGATATTATTCTTTTAGTATGCATGCAAATAATTCTACTTATTGGAATCGTTTAGCAATGCATGAAAAGCTTGGTTATGATAACTTTTTTGCAAAAGATGATTATGAAATAGATGATGTTATCGGTCTTGGACTGTCTGATCTTTCATTTTTTAAGCAATCTGTTACAAAAATAAAAGAAATTTCAAAAAAACAAGATAACTTTATTGGAACATTAATAACCCTTACAAATCACACTCCATTTTATGATGTAAGTGAATATACAGAATTTGATGTAACTATGAAGTATGATTATGTAGATGAAAATGGCGTAAAAATTGATGCGACTTCTACTTATTTGGAAAATACTTCTTTAGGCAGTTATATTAAATCATCTCACTATGCTGATTATGCTTTAGGTGAATTTATATCTGAACTAGACAAAGAAGGTGTTTTAGACAATACTGTAATAATT
The DNA here is from genome assembly GCA_964465775.1 of uncultured Clostridiaceae bacterium. Taxonomy (GTDB): domain Bacteria; phylum Bacillota; class Clostridia; order TANB77; family CAG-465; genus CALXJE01. The sequence goes on along the minus strand of CAYXLQ010000038.1, from coordinate 8,666 downwards.
TTATATGGAGATCATGATGCTAGAATAAGTAATTCAGAATATACAAAAATGTATAATTATGATCCTTTACTTGACCAAATATTAGATGATGATGATCCGAATTATAAAAAAATGGACTATTATTCATATGAACTTAATAGGAAAGTACCATTCCTTATTTGGTCAAAAAACGAAAAAATAGGAGAAGAAATTTCTACAGCTATGGGAATGTACGATGTACTTCCAACTCTTGCCAATATGTTTGGTTTTGAAAACAGTCCATATGCTTTAGGACATGATATTATAAATCTAGAAGACAATTTAGTTGCTTTTCCAAACGGTAATTGGCTTACAAATAATATCTATTATAACTCATCCAAAGATGAATTTTCTTTATTAAATGATATAACAATCGCTTCGCCAGAAACTATAGAAAAAAACTCTATACACACTGAGAACATGTTATCTGTATCTCAAGCTATAGTTGTATATGACTTGTTAAAGGATAGAATAAAATAGTGTAAAAACAGTTATTAGTATTATATTTTTACTAATAGCTGTTTTATTACTTTCTTAAAACCTTATATATCTAACTTTGCTTCCTATGTTTAGTATTAAGCTTATTATAACATTCACTAAAAAACCTACAATAAGTCCATTTATTCCATAAGGATCATTTAGTATAAGAGTCCAATATGTTGTGACTATCAATCCGGATAGTATTCCACCCCATAAAGCAACTTTATTAAGTTTTTTATCTAATAAAGTTATAAGTAACGCTGGTAAAATAGTTGGAGCCCAGAAGCTATATGCAAATCTTAATATTCCTATTAAATCAGGTATTAGTATAGCAATTAAAATAGATGATATTCCTATTATTAGATTTGTTACTCTTACAATCTTCAACCTCTTTTTTTCCGGAACATTATCTCCTTTTATAGGAATATACATATCATTTACTATTCCCACAGCTGCGCTATTTAAAAAAGAATCAGCTGTAGATAATACTATTGACATCATTGCAGATATTATAACGCCACTAAGTCCAATTGGGAGCACCAGCTTAATTATACCTGTCATAGCTAAATTAGCATCCATTGTAGGTTCAATTGTATATGCTACCAATCCCATAGTTCCAGTTATAATAAAAAAGAATATTGAAGCATATCCACTTAATACTGTTGCTTTACTTGTTTCCTTAGCACTTTTTCCCATTAATAACCTTTGCACATATGGGGGTACTAGCATTTCACCTAGCATTAAAGTAAAAAACATAGAAAGCAAATATGTTATACTTTTCCCGTTTACTGGATTAAAATATTCCGGTGGTATTGTTGTTAATATATTTTTTATTCCTCCAGCACTATTAATTCCATATATAAAAAGAATTGGCATGCCTATCATCAATACAACAAATTGAATTATATCAGTTATAACATCTGCTTTAATCCCACCCATTGTTGAATATATAAGTATAATTCCAAACCCTATAGTTATTCCTAATGTACTAGGAATTCCCATAAACGTTTCAAATATAGTACCCATAACACTAACTTGTGCTCCTAATATTCCTGCACATATAATAGAAGAAAGTCCACCTGTAATTATTCTAATTTTCTTTCCGTAAACTCTTCCTAGAACTTCTCCAGTAGAGATACATCCTTCATAATCTTCGATTTTAGATGCTATATATTTTCCTAAAAATATTTGTCCTATACTAAACCCAAAAAGAGCTATAATATTTCCTATTCCATTTTTAAATACTTCCGTTGCATTACCAAAAGAAAAACCCCCACCAAGAAATGAACAGCACATTGTTATAAATATTACACCTTTACCATACTTTACGTTTGATATTGCAAAATCATCAATTGTTTTTAAATTTCTCGAAGCCAACATTCCAACTAAAAGTATAAGTATTAAATATATAACTATAATAATCCCATCTATCATTTACTTCCCCTTATATTTCCATATTCTATCTATACTCTAAATTAGTTTCTATATTCTATTTATACGCTAAATTAATCTCCATATTACCTTTAAAAATATTTATATTATTATTGTATTAATATGAATTTTAATCTTTTTTAATCTTTTCTTAAAATATATTGATATTTTTATTGTTTTAGCATATAATTAGTACCAAGTTATAATTATTATATGAAAGGAGGTAATTACCTTGTTTGTTAAAAGGCTAAATAGCAACTTTAAACTTTTAGACACTCCTATTACCCATATGGGTATGTATGGAAACAAAGTAACAGAAAATTCTATTGGTGCTATAACTTCTTCTATAAGCAAAGGATTACCTTTTGAAATAGATGTCGTTAAAGCAAAGGATAATATCCCTGTAGTTTGTCACAATTTTAGCATCTACGTCGGTAATAAACGTTTTCTAATCAAGGACCTAACCGCTTCTGAACTCAAAGAAATAAAGGGCATCCCCACACTTGAAGAATGTATACTATTAAACGCAGGAGCAGTTCCTATGATTTTAGATTTTAAATCAGTTTTTCCTATATACACAAAAGAATATAGGAATAATATTATAAAACTACTTAAAAACTATAATCATGAGTTTGCCATTCAATCATTTAATCCTTTATTTGTAAGAACAATAGGAAGAGATCTTCCCAATGCATTAAAAGGGCAATTGATTTGTAGAGGAAAAAGTTTGTTTGAAGTATTCAATTTGAAAAACCGTGAATCTGTAGCTAACTTATATGAAGTATTATCTTCCTTTATTTGCCTTGTGTCAGATTCAGATTACATTGGGCTTGAAATTCAAAGATGCAAAGTGTGGAATAACCAATTAGAACAATTTCTATTTGGTGCAAGTGATGAAATTCAAAATATCTTTTTAGAACTTACAAGTGTAGTTACTAAGAAACCTATTATTGGATGGACACTTAAAAGCTTATCAGAATTAAACATTTCTCCTTTTGTATTCACAAATTATATTTTCGATCCAGATAATCCTGACAATTACGATTTGTTTGCAGATAAAATTTCAAATCGTAATATTCTGTGTTCAACTAAAGGATAATAAAAACCAGATACCTTTACTAGATTTTTCTTCTAGTTAAGATATCTGGTTTTTTTATAAACTTATTCTGTTCTTAATGCGTCTACCGCATTTTTTTTAGAGGCAATAATTGCTGGAATATATCCACCAATAATTGTAATTATTGTACTAACTGCTACTAATATTATTGCATGAATTAACTGTAAGTTAGCAACACTTTCTAAATCTGTTAATTTATATATTATTCTATTTGCAGGAAAGGTAATAAGCCAAGCTATAAATACTCCAAGCGTTCCTGAAAAAACTCCAAGTATAAATGTTTCAGCATTAAATACTCTGGTAATGTCCTTTTTTCTAGCCCCTAATGCTTTAAGTATTCCTATCTCTTTAGTTCTTTCAATTACTGATGTATAAGTAATTATACAAATCATAATTAAACTTACTACTAATGAAATTGCTGCAAACGCTATTAATACAACTGTTATTCCATCCATTATGCCAGATGTCATTGTAGTTATTGTATTTGATAAATCATTATACATTATCTTATCTACATTGTTTTCTATTTTTTCATTATATGCGTCTAAATAATTTATTATTTTATCTTTACTATCAAAATCAGTTGGATAAATCAAAATAAACATTGGCATACTTTTATCGCCTAAATATGCAAGCATTGTAGTTTTTTCATCTTCTTTAAATTCCTGTCTTGTTATTATATTAAAACTTGCATTTCTTTGTGCCTTTACAATTTCCGAATCTTTTTCTTTATCCATTATGCTTTCTGCAAGATTACTAGAATATGCTATTCCTTCTGCAAGTAATGATATCTTTGTATCTTTCTTTGCTCTTACAACACCTACTATTTTTAAAGTAGTACTATCTTCATCTTCATACATTTTTTTATAATCAAATCCTGGAGAATAAGTTCCAAATTGTGTTTTATTATAATAATCATTATTTATTATTCTTTTATATTCTCTTCCAACTATATCTTTAAAATTAATACTTTCTATCTTTTCTGTATTAAATCCTAAACTTTTCATTGTATTTATATCTACTTTGTTTTTTGCACTTACTACTAGTACTAAATCTGTATCTTTCTCTGGATATTTTCCTTCTAAAACATCATAGTTTTGCTCTAAATATGATTCTCTTTCTCCTAAACTATTTGGATATGTTGTAACATTCATGCTTGCCATTCCAGAAGTCCCCATGCCATTCGTACTAGTCTTTGCACCTATTGTTATTGCTGCCGGTTTTATATTTTCTTCTTCTTTTGTTAAAAGATTCATACCTGTCATATATGTATATCCTATACTACTACATATTCCAGCATCAATTTTATTTAAATATTTAATATATTCTTCTGACATTATGTTTTTATGAATCATAGAATTTTCTTCTAATTCATATAAAAACACTTCTTTAGCATCAGAGAACTCTAGGTTCCCAGTAAATACATCCGACATTTCTGCTCTATGTTTTTCCATTTCCTCTTTATCTAATTCCATCGCTGCCTGACTAATAATTATTGGAAATTGCTCCATTGCTCCATTAATATATTCATCTATCTTAGTTTGAAACCCTGTTGATAAACTTAATATGATCGCAATACCTATAATTCCTATGCTAGATGCAAATGCAGTTAAAAATGTTCTTCCTTTTTTAGTCATAATATTATTAAATGAAAGCTTTAGAGCTGTAATAAAGTTCATACTTGTTTTCTTTAGATTAAATTCATCTTTAACCTTTTCATCTGGCTTATATGGATTAGTATCTGATTCTATTTTTCCATCTTTAAATTTAATAATTCTATCCGAATACTTTTCTGCAAGTTCTGGATTATGAGTAACCATTATTACAAGTTTATCTTTTGCTACCTCTTTAATTAAGTCCATTATCTGAACACTTGTAACTGTATCAAGAGCTCCTGTTGGTTCATCACACATTAATATTTCAGGATCATTTACTAATGCTCTTGCTATAGCAACCCTCTGCATCTGTCCACCAGATAATTGATTAGGATTTTTATGTAGATGGTCTTCTAGACCAACCCTTTTAAGTGCATTTATTGCTTTTTTTCTTTTTTCTTTTGCAGATACTCCACTTAATGTAAGCGATATTTCAACATTTGATACTATACTTAAATGATGTATTAGATTGTAGTTTTGAAATACAAAACCTATAGAGTTATTTCTATAAGCATCCCATTCCTTTTCCTTAAAATCAGAAGTCTTTTTACCTTTAATTATTAATTCTCCTGAATCGTATTTATCTAATCCTCCAACTATATTTAAGCATGTCGTCTTTCCTGAACCACTAGCCCCAAGTATAGCTACAAATTCTTTCTTTCGAAATGCAACACTAATATCATCAAGTGCTTTTGTTTCGAACTCTCCTAATATATATGTTTTTCGTATATCCCTTAATTCTAGCATTTTACTTCCTCCGTTTTACTTTTTGCTTTTATTGATTCTTTACAAACCTTTTTTACCGCTTAACTTATTTTTTAATCTCTTTTAATTGATTGCCTGTTTAAAAATTAATAATACAATAAATACAAAGCAATTTTTTCAGCTCTAAATACAATATCATAATTTGATATAAGTAATAACAATTTCACCAAATGTTTACAAAAAAATATATAAATTCATATGTTTGTTTTGTATTCTAGGTGTTTTATAACAAACAGATCTTTTATTAAAATATTATTTGGTACAAACATGACAAACAAAAAAAGATATTGGATGCATATAACTACTATATATGAATGGAGTGTTTTATATGATATTATCTTTTTTATCTAATATTTTCTCATATATATTTTTTATGTTTGGATATATATCCAATTCCAATCTATTTCCATCACCTCTTAGTAAAAGTGAAGAAAAATATCTTTTAAACAAACATTTTAATGGTGATAAACAAGCTAAAGATAAATTAATCGAACATAACTTACGATTAGTTGCACATATTGCTAAAAAATATTCTTCTAATCCTCAGGATAGCGAAGAATACATTTCAATTGGTACTATCGGGCTAATTAAAGGGATAAATAGTTTTAGTGATGAAAAGGGATATAAATTAAGCACCTATATTTCAAAATGCATAGAAAATGAAATATTAATGAATATGAGAACTACAAAAAAAATGCAAGGTGACATCTCAATTAACAATATTATTGGGACTGATAAGGACGGCAATGATATGGAATTAATTGATATATTAGATAACGATGATAAAGATCCAATAGATCAAATATATTCAGATATAATAACAAAACAAATTATAGAGTACATAGATTCTAAACTTCCCAAAAGAGAAAAAGAGATCATGTATTATAGATACGGATTAAAAGGCGTTAAAGTTAAAACACAACAAGAAGTTGCTGATATAATGAATATATCTAGGAGCTATGTATCAAGAATTGAAACAAAGGTTCAAAACAAGATCCGCAAAGAAATAAGTAGTTAGTTTTAGTTATTTACCTTAAAAACCAACTATAATAAATTTAAAATAATGTTATATAGTTCTTTTTAAGTGTTTTTTCATACTATTATTTAAGGTAATAATCAGATAGTCTTTTAGCTTGTTTGCTAAAAAACCATCTGATTTTATAATTCCTAGTAAAGTAAGTTTATGCTATTCTAATAATGTTCAGGCTAGCTCCTACTCCACTTTGTAGAGCTATCACACCTAAGATACCAAACAGTTGTAAACTTATATTGTCTCCAGCATTAAAACAATCAATCAAGCTTCCTGAAAAAATACTTTTATTTATATCTGGAGAATCAACAGAACTCATTAATTCTGATCCATTTATAATTAATCTTGAAGACATTAGTAATGGTGATATTGCTTTTATTTCGTAATTCACATAATAGATACCTGCTTCTTCAAAAACAAATGTTGTATCATTATCTTTCACATAAAAATTTCTAATTAACTGTTCATCAGCTAATGGTATATTAGACCCACACGGCGTTACAGTTAATTCTGTACAACTTGTATTCATTGCATTCATGAATGTTTCTGTTTTAGATTCTCCTGGTGTTCCTGGGCAACCTTGTGGTCCCATTGGTCCTGTACAGCCTTTTAGCCCTGCACAACCTTGTGGTCCCATTGGTCCTGTACAGCCTTTTGGGCCTGCACATCCTTGTGGTCCCATTGGTCCTGTACAGCCTTTTGGCCCCGGACAACCTTGTGGTCCCATTGGTCCCGGACAGCCTTTTGGCCCTGGACAACCTTGCGGCCCCATTGGCCCCGGACAGCCTTGTGGTCCCATTGGTCCTGGACACGCCTTTACACTTACTTCACAACATTTAGAATTGTCATATCTTTGGTATTTCTTATTATACATCCTATCATCTGCATAGTTATATATAGGATTATTCATTTATTAGTAACCTCCTTTAATGATATTATCATTTTAAAACAACATCATTATTTTATATTATATTCTAGTCCCACCTAAAGGGTTACTTCATCATATACCTTTTGAAAGTATTTTTTATTAAATAAATATTCCTTACCATTTGGCTTTTCTTTTCCTGCTTTTTCATTGTAATATATAGATTGTTTTATATCTCCAATCTTGTAATAACAGACGCATAATTGTATATATGGCGTATACTTATAACTATCTAAAAATATAAATCCTCCACTTATATCATTTAATTTACATTCTGTTGCCGCCTTATACCAATATATTGCTTTTTGATATTCTTCTAAATCAAAAAAGCAATTCCCAATTTCAACACAAATCTCTGCTCTTGGAGCATCATATTTAAAACTTTCTAAAAGTGCCATTAATATCTTATCTTTATTTTTTAATGATTTATAGCAATTTGCTATGTTTAAGCAGGCTTCTATATTATTCTCCTTCCATCCTTTATTAGAGTCTAAAAAAAGCCTAAATTCTTTTATTGATTTTATATATTCTCCGTTATAATATAATTCCCTAGCATAATAATATTGTTCTCTTGGTGAAAAAACATGTTTTTCATCTATCATTTTATTAAATATGTTTAAATTTCTTTTAGGGTCTCCTGGTGATACTTTTTTATGACAAATTGCTGCATCAGAGTATACTATTCTTCCTGAAGGTACAATCACTTCATGTATTCTACCCTCCCATTTATATCCTTTATCTTTCTTAAATATTCTCTCCCTATTGTATGAAAAAGTTGGATTACCATTCTCATCAAACGATGTATTATACTTCATCATTATCATATCAACATCTTCTGATATTTGCTTCTTTAAGTTTATTATCTTAACTATATCTTCTTCTAAAATAATATCATCCGCATCAAGCCACATAATATATTCCTTAGTTGCCTTAGAAAACGCATAATTTCTTGCTTTTGCAAAGTCATCGACCCATTTAAAATCATATAGTTTTTTTGTATATTTCCTTGCAATATCCTTTGTTTTATCTGTTGAACCAGTATCTACTATTATAATTTCATCTGCTATTCTTTCTATACACTTCAAACATCTTTCTAAAACCTTTTCTTCATTTTTTACAATCATACATAAACTAACTTTTATCATTCTATACCTTCCTTTTATATAGTTAATTTATGCTATAAAATGCATTGTGTGAAAAAAAACAAATAAAAAAGAAGTCGGCTTTTGCTCTACTTCTTTTTAT
>CAYXLQ010000037.1:7004-10470 GCA_964465775.1 uncultured Clostridiaceae bacterium | reverse complement strand
TATTTTGCCTTGCCTCTTCTTTCTTAATTAATTCATATATTTCTTTATCATTTTCCTTTAAATAATTCATATATTCACATCCTTCGAAATTAGTATTACTATTATATTGTCTTTGTATTATATACAATATGCTTTACATAGTCAAGAAACAGAAATGTTAAAACAGTTAAAAAAGAATGCAGCTAGGAAATTCCACAGCCACATTCTTTTTATTTTATATATATAAATATTCTTTTTCTTTAGCTAATTCATCATAACCCATGTAATTGTTTTCTTGATTATATTTTTCAATTTCAACTACACATCCGCATTCCATGCTTTCTTTTACATCAATAACCCTCTGATTTTTTGAACCTCTAAATTGTAAATTCAAACTTCTTTCATCTGGATCGAATTTTCCATCAATCAATACATCAACATTTTCCATAAGCCCTCTTATATCCTTTCTATATTCCATCATTTCACTTAATCTTTCATAAGTGAATCCTGTATATGCCCAAACACTTAATCCCTGTTCTTTGCAGAATCTTGCAATTTCTTTTGAAGCTTCCGCTTGAAAAAATGGATCTCCTCCAGATAGTGTAACACCATCTTGTATATTTAATTGTAATATTGTTTTTTTAACATCTTCAATATCAACTTCATATCCTTTGTTAAAATCGTGTGTCTGTGGATTGTGGCATCCTTGGCACTTATGTGCACAACCTTGTGTCCATATAACAGTGCGTATTCCTTCTCCGTCTACTATACTGTCTTGCTGCAATGGGCATGCTAATCTAATCTTCATCTATACTATGTTTTACCCTATCTTTTTCTTCAGAACGTTTACCATTATTAAATCTGTCAACTGTACCAACTAGATATCCTGTAATCCTTCTGATTCTTTCAAATCCTACGCCATCTGTTTCTTTTCTACCACAACCTGGACATTGATCACCAATAACTCCTGTAAATCCACACACTGGATCTCTATCTACTGGATGATTTACGGCTCCATATCCTATTCCACTTTCTTTCATTAACCTAATTACCTTTTCAAAAGCTGATACGTTATTTGTTGTATCTCCATCAAGTTCTATGTATGATATATGCCCTGCATTAGTGTATGCATGATATGGTGCTTCAATTTTTATTTTTTTATCAACCGATGTATTGTAATATACTGGTACATGGAATGAGTTTGTATAATATTCTCTATCTGTTACTCCTTTTATTTTTCCATATATAGCTTTATCAATATTAGTAAATCTTCCTGAAAGTCCTTCTGCTGGAGTTGCTATTAATGAAAAATTTAAATTATATTTCTCTGCATATTCATCTGCTTTTTTCCTCATAAAACTAATAATTTCTTTTCCTAATTTTTGAGATTCTTCACTTTCCCCATGATGTTTTCCTGTAAGCGCTTTAAGACATTCAGCAAGTCCTATAAATCCAAAAGTTAATGTACCATGTTTGTATACTTTTTTAAGTTTATCTGTCATTTTCAATTTTTCACTATCAAGCCATACGTTTTGTCCTAGCAAGAATGGAAAATTATATATTCTTTTATTACATTGGAATTCAAATCTATCTAATAATTGGTCTTTTACTAGTTCCATTCTCTCTTCAAGTTCTTCAAAGAATTTTTCCATGTTAGCTTCTTCATTACTTACAATTCCATATTTAATTCCTATTCTTGGAAGATTTATAGATGTAAATGATAAATTCCCTCTACCTGCTGTAACTGATTTATTTGGATCTACTACATTTGCTAAAACCCTTGTACGACATCCCATATATGCTACTTCAGTATTATAATCTTCAGGGTTGTAATATTCCAAATTAAATGGTGAATCTATAAATGAAAAGTTAGGAAACAACCTTTTTGCAGATACTTCACAAGCAAGTTTAAATAAATCATAATTCTTATCCTCTTGATTGTAGTTTACTCCTTCTTTAACTTTAAATATAGAAATTGGAAATATTGGTGTTTCATTTTTTCCAAGCCCTGCAGATGTTGCTTTTAAATAGTTTTCAATTACCATTCTTCCTTCCGCAGAAGTATCAGTTCCAAAATTAATGGAAGAGAATGGTACTTGTGCCCCAGCTCTTGAATGCATTGTATTTAAATTATGAATAAATGCTTCCATCGCTTGGTATGTTATGCGGTTTGTTTTTTGATGTGCTTTTTCTATAGATTTTCTAAATAATCTTTTTAATTCCTCTGATTCTTTGTAATATGTTTCAAATACTTCTATATCTATCTCAATACTGTTTATTTTATCTATATCTTTTGCAACACGTTCCATATTAATATAATACTTAAAGTCTGTATAATCTAAATAGTCATATATTGTTTGTTTTAATTGCTTTTTATATGTAGCAAGTACTCCAGGCGCCATATAATAATCAAACGCAGGTATGCTTTGTCCTCCATGTTGATCGTTTTGGTTAGATTGTACAGCTATTGCTGCAAGCGCTGAATATGACATTATATCTTTTGGTGTTCTTAAATGTCCATGGCCTGTTGAAAAACCATTCTTAAATAATTTACTTAAATCTATTTGACAACAAGTTGTTGTTCCCATTGGTAAAAAGTCCATATCATGTATGTGAATTTCCCCACTTTCATGCGCATCTGTGAACTTTCTTTTAAGAAGATATGATTTTGCAAATTCCTTTGAAACTGTACTTCCATATTGAAGCATAGTTCCCATTGCAGTATCTCCATCAACATTTGCATTTTCACGTTTTGCATCTTCTTCATGAGAAGATTTTAACCCCAATCCTTCTAATGCCTTTAAGAACTTATGTTGTTTTTTTTCATCAAAGAAAAGCTTTCTTGATTGAGTCCTTCTCTCTCTATAATTAGAAAAAGCCTCATATATTTCTTGGTATCCCTTATTTTTTAATTCTTCTTCTATTATGTCTTGTATTTCTTCAATCTTTATTTTTTCTTTTTCTTTACTATATAATTCTAATCTATCCATTACAGATTGATATACAATATGTATATCTTTTTCATTATATCTTTCTACTTCCTCTTCTTCACCTTTTACACTGTCAAATCCTTTTTTTATTGCAAGTGCTATTTTGGCTCCATTAAAATCTACTTTTTTTCCATCTCTTTTAACTACAAGTAATTGTAGTTTTTGTTCTTGTATTTCATGCATAAGATTACCCCCTTTTGTATAATACTATATTACATCATATATTTATATAATTCAAGGATAAAATTATTAAATTTGTGTTACATCATTTTTTCATTCTTATGTAGTTTTTATATATTTTCATTCAACTTTTAAAGGCTAAAAAACGTTAGTTTTCGCCTGAGTACCAACCAAAACTAGCATTTACATGTTTTTGACTTTTTTCTTTAAAATTGTACTTTTCACAAAAACTGATTTTTGAAAATCATTGATTTTCGATACGTTTTTTCAAAAAATTATGTGTACAAAAAACTATATTTAGATATGATTATTCATCT
>CAYXLQ010000037.1:0-6904 GCA_964465775.1 uncultured Clostridiaceae bacterium | reverse complement strand
TTTTTTCAAAAAATTATGTGTACAAAAAACTATATTTAGATATGATTATTCATCTTTTATAACAACTGATTTTATAGTTATACTTTTATAACTGGTTTAAATTTAATTATTAATAATATAAAAAGCTTACCATATTTCTATAAGAAATATGGTAAGCTTAAAATTACATTAAATTTTTCATGCTGTATATCCCACTTTTTTTTGAAACGATAAACTTTGCTGCTTTTATAGCGCCTTCTGCAAAAACGTTTCTAGACATCGCTGAATGTGAAATTGTGAATGTTTCATCATTACAAGCAAATATCACTTCATGTTCCCCTACTATGGTTCCACCTCTAACAGAAAGAATACCTATTTCTTTTTTATCTCTTTTATTTCTGCTGTGTGTTCTATCGTAGACGTTATACATTTTATCATCTAATACTTGTTTTACTGAGTCAGAAATCATAATAGCTGTGCCACTTGGAGCATCTATTTTTTGATTGTGATGCTTTTCTATTATTTCAATATCCGCTTCTTCATATAGAAGTTTAGCAACCTTAGTTGCTAAGTCTACTAACAGATTTGCTCCAAAAGACATGTTTTTACTCATAAATATAGGAATGTTTTTTGATGCTTGATAAATATAATCAAGTTGTTCGTTTGATAATCCTGTTGTAGATATAACAATTGCCTTGTTATTCTTTAGTGCATAGTTTACACATTCCATTGCACCTTCTGGTATAGAAAAATCAATTATTACATCAAAGAAACTAGTTACGTCTGAAATAGTGTTGAATTTTTTGTTGCCTTCAGTATCATAATTTTTATCAACCATTGCAACTACTTCAATACCCTTTTTCTCAAGAATAAGGTTGCACACTGCATTTCCCATTTTACCATTTGCACCGTTAACTAATATTTTCAACATATTATATTCCTCCTAAAATTATATTAATAATTTAGTATATTATATTACTTGAACACTTACATTATATCATCGATTACATAATTTTTCAATAATTGTTTATATTTAGATGTCTTTTAATTAACTCATATTTCTTCTACAAAGCTATATTGCTATTTATAATTTAATTTTCTTTAAGAAACTTATCTAAAAATTCTTCAAATTCAATTCTAAATTTTTGATTTGTTTCTATTTTGTGTTTAAATATATCACCATATAACGGTCTTTTTTCTGAGCATATTTTTGTAATACTCAAGAATGATTCAATATTTTTACTTGCATTTTGCACATCATGAAATTCAATCTCTATAAATTTCCCCAACAATTCTATATCATCTATAAATATTTTTAAGTTTTTGTATTCCAATATCTCTCTACTTCTATTCATGTATAGGTAAGGGGTCATTCCAATTGCTTTAAAAAATTCTACACCCTTATTAAAATCATTTATTGGAATTTCCACCTCATTAAAAGTATAATCATCAACTCTTGTTTTTATTTCCATCCACGTTTTATTACCTTTTTGCCTTACTCTACACACATATCCATATTTTTCTAGCGAATTAAATCCTAAATATCCTAAAGTTAAATCTATTTGTCTTTCTGTAGTCTCTAACTCACTACAAATTTCCTTTATTTTCTTTATATTTTCTTCAGATACTTCATATCTATACTCTTGTTCTAACATAAGCAAAATCCCCTTTATTTATATTTACAATTGTTACCCATTTTATTACATACTTCTTCAAGCATGTATTCTATTTTCTCATCATTTCTTTGATTAATATATTTAAGTAAATCTATGTTTTCTTCGTTATTTCTGCATAAATTAATTTTCCCATCCATTGACAAATATATATCATTATTATCTTTACAAACTTTCCCCGGTTTATCAGATAAACTCACTGCACTACATGTACATTTCTCCAATAATATTTTATGCTTACCATTATCTAGCACTATATCCCTAAAGCTTTCTTTCTTTTCTTTATAACCAAGCTTGTTTAAAAATGGAATTATGCTTCTCAATTCTATAAATTGTGTAGATGTGTTAGGAAATAACTCTATAATTTTAAGATCTGATTTTATAGACGCTGAAAAAGTAGTCATATAGTTTAGCATATAGTTTAAATCAGCATCTCTTTTCATTAATACAAAATTTATACATATATTTAGTAGTGGGTATTTAGCCCTTAACAACCTTATGTTTTCTAACACTTTATCATAACTATCTTTTTTATTAACAATATTTTCATAATCCTCTTTATTAGTGCTATGAAGAGAAATATTAACTTTATCCACATATTCTGCAAACTCTAAATTTTCATCTATTAAATAACCATTTGTAGTCAATCTAATACTTGCACCGCTGTATTTTAAATTTTTTAACATTTCAAGTAATATGGGTTCACCTAGAGGTTCACCACCAGTAATATGTACTTTTTTTATTCCTAATGTTCTATTTGCGAGATTATATAAATAATCTATATCTTCTGCCGTCATAAGTTTCTCCCTTGAACTTTTTATTCCCTCTTTATGACAGAATTTACAATCATATACACAATCTTGTGTAATTACAATTCTTAGTTTCTTTTTACTTTTATTTATTATATTTTCAGTTTCTTCTTTAAGCAACTTAATAAATTTTCTTGGTACACTAGTTAAAAACTCATCCATATATGCAACACAAATTTGACTTTTAGGTAGCTGTGTATCTACTAGTATTTCATATAACTCATTTCTTTTTATTTTATCGACAACTGAAGGTTTCGCAAAATAGCCTATTCCCATTCCTTGTTCAACTAAATCTAGCATCATTTCTGTTGTTGGCACCTCTATAATTGGGTCAAACTTTACATCTTTATCTTGAACTATTTCTTCTAGTGCTGCCCTAGTTGACGTCCTTAATGGAGGTAGTATCAAAGGATAGTTTCTCATTTCTTTAATATTAATAATTTTTTTATCACTTAATACATTATATTTTTTATTTGCTACAAAACAATTTTCTATTTCCATTAATTCTGTTATTTTTATATCATTTCTGCTACTCTCTATAGGATAAGTATCTACAATTAAATCCAAGGCCCTCTTTTCTAACATTTCTAACATATCTGCAGTAGAGCTATTGACAATATAAAATTTTACACCTGGAAATTCTCTATAAAACTTTTTTATGCATTTTGAAAGAAAGAATACTCCTATATGCGTTGGCACACCAACTCTTACTTCACCCTGAATTATATCATTAGATTCATTTAGTATCTTTCTTCCTGTATAAATTGTATTGTATGCACTTTCAATATAAAAAAGTAACTTTCTAGCTTCAGCTGTAAGTTCTACTCCTTTAGCTACCCTATTAAACAATTTACAATTTAATTCTTTTTCTAATAGCTTTATACTGTAACTTACTGCTGGTTGAGACACAAACAATACTTCCGCTGCCTTAGACAAACTACCACATTTAGCTACTGTTAAAAATGTTCTATATAGATTTAAATCTATGTTATTGATATCTTCCATAACTTACCACCCTTAATTTTATGTAAATTATACTACAATTTTGCCTATAATTCAAGCATGGTATAAAAATAATATATATTACTTCTTTAGATAACACTTTTATTTATACGACTTGCTTTTTAGTACTTAAATTATAGTTATAAATAGGTATAATTTGTCTTAATGAGTCCATTGTGTTATTCTCTTCTACTATCTTTGATTGTTCCATCCAAACATATCCATTTACTTTATTTTTATTTAATACATTAGCACCCATATTTATTTGTATCTTTTTATTGCACTCTTCATCTAAATATTCATATGTATTTATATATAACTTATTTCTATATTTAATTTTAAATTCTTTGTCTATGATTTTATCTAATTTATCAATATCTTTAACTTTTATATTTAATGTTGGAATATCAAACACATGCATATCAAATTCTTCTAATGTTTCCTGCTTAACTAACACTGAATCTTTATACGAAAACATTATACCTATTTTTATATCCTCTTGATTATTTATAATGTTTTTTAAAAAATCCAATTAACATCAACTCCCTTTTAACTATTTAATTTGTTATAAATAAATATGTTAATAGCATATTTTACTTCATCTGTAACGAGAACACTTTTGTTCACTTCTTCTATACTCTTCCATTTATATTCGTCATGTTCTGTTAAAAAAATATTTTTTTTACTATCCACTTTAACTTCAAAATTAAATTGCCTACTTTTTTTTCCACTTCCTGATAAATAGTCAAATGTATTTATATACATTCCTATTTCATCTACATTCAAATCTGTCTCTTCTTTTATTTCCCTTACTAATCCTTCTTGGATACTTTCTCCTAAATCAACATTACCACTAGGCAATTCATAAATGCCTCCCATAAAGTCATCATCTCTTCTTTTTAATAACAATATTTCATTTTTCTCATTCATTATGACTCCGGCAGAAACTCTTTTAGCAATACCATCCTTTTTAACCTTATCTTCTAAAACTTCAAAAAAATCCATGTTTTTTCCCCTTTCTACATTAATTCTTTAATATTATTACTTACTTTTTTTATTGCTCTTATATATTTTATAACAATATCTCTCTCATATTCCTCATAATATACAGGCAATTTTATTATACTATTAAAAAATATATTTGCATTTGTAAATTCATTCTCATTATGTTTTATATTATTATAATTGGAATATAGATTATGTGTGCTATTAAATAATTCTAATGTATGCAAAGGACATGTTGAATTAGGGATATCTATTTCTACCGCTCCCTCTGCATGAAGTGCTTCTACGAATCTTTCTCTTGTTATTCCTCCCATTTCACTTTCGTTATATTTAAATAATATACTATACCAACTATTAATGCTATCGTTATTAGGTCTTAGTACTTCTATCCCTCTAATATCAGATAATTTTTCAATCATTAAGTTTGCAAACTCTTGTTTTTTACTATTCATACTGTTAAGTTTTTTAAACTGTTCATTTGCTATTCTAATTGCTATTGGGTGAGCTCTTAATTTCATTCCTTTACCTGTCATATAATATTTATAGTATTCGCTATTTTTATCTATTTCAATTTTACACCTTTTATTATAGTGTCCAAGTAGTAATGCTCTTTCTTTTATCTTACTATCACTTGTTATTAATATTCCGTCCTTCCCCACCCGTTATAATTTTATTTCCTTGTATGCTAAAAGCTGCTGCATCTCCCCAGGAACCTACTTTTTTCCCGTTATAACTAGCACCATGTGCATGCGAGCAGTCTTCTAAAAGATACAAATTATATTTGTTTGCTAGTTTTTTTAATTTATCCATTTCACATACATATCCCCACATATGAGTCACAACTATTGCTTTTGTCCTTGGTGTTATTTTTTCTTCTATTTTAGATACATCTATCCCACCTTTGCTATTGCAATCCACTAAAATAGGTATTGCTCCTGTTAAAAATATAGGACTTATCGTAGCAAAAAAAGTATAACACGGACATATAACTTCATCATCTTGTTTTAAATTTATTCCTTCATACATTCCCCATAATGCTGCTGTACCAGAACTAAATGTTAAAGCGTGTTCTACACCATGATACTCTTTAAAAGAACTTTCAAATTCTTGAAAAACATTGGAATTATCATATATTGATATTGTATCTTCTAATTGACTTAATACAGCCTCTTTAATTTCCTCTGTTATTTTCGGATGTATGAATTTCCCCTCTTCCATGTCTTTAAATATTGCTGGTCCTCCATTTATTGCTAAAACTTTATCAGTTTTTATTAGAGGGCAATTTTTACCTATTCGTTCTAATGATATGTTTATTTTTTCTACTAATTTACTTTTATTCCTATCCTTAATTTCGCTGTATATTTTTATATCATCTTTGTTTTGCCTACATATATTTACATATCCTTCAGGTGTAATAAACAAATCATTATACTTATTACAATAATCTTCAGGATCATGCTGATCTATTGCATTAGCACAAAATATTCTTGAAATAATAATATCTATTTTTCCATTTGTTAAAACTTGTTTAGATATATTAGATATATTTTTATGTTTAAATCCTAATTTTTTGAGTATAATTGCAACATCTGCTAATTTTACTATTTCGTCTTCTGCATCTGTAAATAGTTCTACAAATTTTATTGATGCATTTATCTTTATTGCAAAATCAATATACTCTTTCATATCTTGTATACTATCGTTTTGCCCTTTTATAACTACTGAATTTAGTCTAATATCTATATTGGGTTGCATATTTTTTATAATAGCTATATTGCTTAATATCTTGTTTAGTTTTTCCTTTTTTTGTACTATATCATCATACTTTTTTTTATCTAATGAATGTATTGACAAATTAATTCTATTTATATATTTTAAACTTTCATAATGTTTATTTAACAATTCACCATTTGTAACAACAGTTATTTTAGCACCCTTATCATATAGCCTTTTTATTATTTTTCCTATATCTTTCCTAATTAAAGGTTCCCCGTCCGAGTTAAAGTGACTTCGTTCCACCCAAGGTGTTCATTACATGTTTCAAATAAATATTCATAATCTCCTGCGTCAAGCGCTGCTTTTTCTTTTCTTTTAACTCCTTCTTCATGACAAAAAACACAATTATAATTACAATCCTTTGTAACCACTAATCTTAACTCTCTATCAAACATCCAACCACCCTCTCCCTTTTGATTTAAATTCTATCATCACTTTATATATAGTACAAATACATATATTTTATATAGCATATAAATAGTACTTATATACTTAAAAACTTGTATCATATGTATATTAATTGTATTTCTAATAAAGATTCAAACTATAAACCTACCGAAAGTGCTAAGACTTTCTTTACCATCGAATATTATATCTAGATTAATCGTCTAATGTTTTTAATAGATTCTCTTTTATATTTCCATCCCTTGCAAGTAGAAA
>CAYXLQ010000036.1:0-11334 GCA_964465775.1 uncultured Clostridiaceae bacterium | reverse complement strand
ATTATAATTTACTACTCTTTATGATATATTTTAGCAAGTATTACTTTAACTATTTCAGCTATCATTACAAACCCTACTGCTACACCTATGCAAAGCATATATAATCCTGAATTTAATTGTTCTACTTTAAATATGTTTGCAACTGGTTTTACGAAAACAACAACTAATTGTAATAAAATTGTTATAGCCGTCCCCAGTAACATTGGTTTGTTTGAGAATATACCAATCTGTGCTATAGTTCTTCTGTCAGATCTCATTGTATATGCAAATAGCAATTCTATAAATGCCATCATTATAAATGCTACCGTCATTGCTTCAGAATGACCATACTTAAATTCAACAATAAAGAATGATGTTAAAATTATAGCACTTTTTATTAATGCGGGTATTACTATTCTAAGTGTTAAGAAAGAATCAAAGAACTTTTCTTTTGAACTTCTTGGTTTTTGTTTCATAATATTTTTTTCAGTTTTTTCAAACCCTAGGGTAATCGCAGGTATTGTGTCTGTAACTAAATTTATCCATAATAATTGTAATGGCAACATGACCACATGGCCAAATAGTGTTCCAATAAAAATTACTATTACCTCTGCTAGATTTGAAGCTAAAAGATATGCAATTACATTTTGAATATTGGTATATATTCTTCTTCCTTCTTTTACTGCTACAACTATAGTTGCAAAATTATCATCTGCTATAACCATACTAGATACGCTTTTCGATACTTCTGTGCCTGTTATACCCATTCCTATGCCTATATCTGCATTCTTAAGTGCAGGAGCATCATTTACTCCGTCTCCTGTCATTGCAACGGTTTTGCCCAACCTCTTCCACATTTTAACTATTCTAAGTTTATTTTCTGGAGAGACTCTTGCATAAACTCTAATCTTTTCTATTTTATTTTTAAATTCGTCATCAGACATTTGGTCTAGTTCCACTCCAGTAATTGCTAACGAATCTTTTGTGATTATTCCTAATTCTGTTGCTATAGCTTTGGCAGTTTCAACATTGTCACCCGTTATCATGACTGGCGTCATACCAGCTTCATAACAGTTTTGTACCGCTGCTTTAGCTTCTGGTCTTGGTGGATCAATCATTCCAACAAGTCCTATATATGTCATTCCTTTTTCTATCTCATTGCTTTCCATTTTTTTTGGAATAACTGCTATATCTTGCACTGCAAATGCTAGCACTCTTAATGCATTTTTAGACATTTCTGAATTTTTATTTAATATTTCTTTTTTAATATCTTTTGTCATTTCTATCTTTTGTCCATTTATTAATGCATAATCACATCTATCAATAATTGTTTCAATAGCACCTTTAGTATAAATTTTATACCCTGACTCCATTTTATTTACAGTACTCATCATTTTTCTTTCAGAATCAAATGGAAGTTCCTCTTTTCTCTCAAACTTACTATCCCACTCTGATTTCTCAATATTGAATTTTTGTGCATATGCAACAAGCGCAGTTTCTGTAGGATCTCCAATTAAAATATCGTCAGTTTCTCCATATTTAGTATCATTACATAGTATCATTGCGTTTATTAATTCTAACCCATCCCCTGATTTTACTTCTTTGTTTGTTGCTTCTTCTAATAAACTTTTACCTACACATATCTTTTTTACTGTCATTTTATTTTGAGTAAGTGTCCCTGTTTTATCAGAACATATTATTTCTGTAGAGCCAAGAGCTTCAACTGAAGATAATTTTCTTACAACACTATTCTCTTTTGCCATTTTTTGAACACCGATTGACAATATTATAGTTATTGCTGCTGGAAGTCCTTCAGGTATTGCTGCAACTGCAAGGGAAACTGCAAGCATGAATACTTCCATGGCTGGTTGTTCTCTAAACATTCCTAATGCGACCATTATTAATCCTATAATCACAACGATAATACTTAGCACTTTGCTTATTTCATTCATTTTCTTTTGTAGTGGTGTAAGTTCTGATGTGTGTTCTGTTAAAATATTTGCTATTTTACCAAGTTCTGTATCCATTCCTGTAGCAGTAACTACTCCTGTCCCTCTACCATACACTATTCCACAACCAGAATAAAGCATGTTTTTTCGTTCAGCCAGTGGAACATTCCCCTCTATTATATTTATATCCTTATCTATTGGTAATGATTCACCTGTTAATGCCGCCTCTTCTACTCTTATGCTACTATTTTCTATAATTCTCATATCCGCTGGTACAAAGTCTCCTGCCTCAATAAGAACTATATCTCCCACTACTAGTGCTTCAACATTTATGCTTAATACTTTCCCATTTCTTCTTACTCTAATAAATGGTGTTGACATTTTCTTTAAAGAATCTATTGCTTTTTCCGCTTTACTTTCTTGAACAACTCCCATGATTGCATTTAAAAATACAACAACTAGAATAATTATAGAGTCAGTATATGGTTCCTTTTCAATGTATGCTATTATACCCGAAACAATTGATGCTATAAATAATATTATTACCATTGTATCTTTAAATTGTTCCAGTAATTTTACTATTAGTGTTTTTCTTTTTCCTTCTAGTAATTTATTTTCTCCGTCTCTTTCAATCCTTTTTTCAGCTTCTTCATTAGATAGTCCTTCCATTTTTGTTTGCATTTTATCTAATACTTCATCTTTAGAAAGGTTATATATTTCCTTTTCCAATTAAATCCCTCCAAAATAAAAAATATCATTTATATAAAACTTTGTCAAGTTAATAACATTAGTTTTTAGCATCTTCTCACATATTAATATGTGAGAATGTGTAAACTAAAATACATAAAAAAACTCAGTAGATTATAAACTAACTGAGTTTTTTATAATAATTATTTTCTAAGTCCAAGTTTAGCTATAAGTTCACGATATCTTTCAATATCTTTACTCTCAAGATACTTTAAAAGTCTTTTTCTTTTACCAACCATTATTAAAAGTCCTCTTCTTGAATGTTCGTCTTTATTATGGATTTTTAAATGTCCTGTAAGTTCATTAATTCTTTCTGTTAAAAGAGCAACTTGAACTTCTGTAGAACCAGTGTCCTTATCCATTCTTGCATATTCGTTGATAATTTCTGTCTTTCTATCTTTAGTCATGATTTCCCTCCTTAAAATTATATATTCACCTATCATCCAAGTAATAATTTTTAGGGATATTAAAACCTCGATAATGGTATATATATATTATATACTACCTGTCAATACCTTTATTATTAATATTCCTATAACTGTTTAATGCATCTTCTCTTGATACTACCATATCCTGTAGTGATTTTATAAAGGAATTTTGTTTCTCTTCCATAACATTTGTTTGATTGTTTTGTTCTGCTTTTGAAAGAATATCATTTATAATACTTTGTAGCTTTTCTACTTCTATTTGTTCATTCATTTTTTCCTCCTTATTGTGTTTCATGCATGT
The DNA here is from genome assembly GCA_964465775.1 of uncultured Clostridiaceae bacterium. Lineage (GTDB taxonomy): Bacteria > Bacillota > Clostridia > TANB77 > CAG-465 > CALXJE01. The sequence continues at coordinate 7,930 of CAYXLQ010000036.1, read as the reverse complement.
ATTCATAAAACAAATTCATATAATTAATCTTTTTAAAAACATCTATTCCTTTTCTATAAATAACATATGTATTCTTAGAGTAAATCCCAGTAATAGACAACTCTTCAGAAATAGCATTTTTTATTTCTTTAATTCCTTCCTGTAATTTTGAGGTTTCTAACAACTTAATTTTTGCTATCTCATTTTTTACTTTATCATTCATAACTAAATCATTATAAAAATATTTTATATTTGGATTTTCATTTATATATAAACTTGCAAGCATTAAATCATATTCATTTTTCTCTTTTTTCTTTTCTAGTTCCTCTATTGAACATTCTTCAATCTTTAACTCTATTCCTATTTTACTTAAGTCATTTTTTATCATTTTAGCTATCTCTATTTTTTCATTGTCATCTTTATTAACTAATATTGTAAGCACAATTCTTTTTCTGTCTTTTGTATAGTAATTTCCAATTTTACTATACCCGTTAGATTTCAATAGGTTTTCTGTAGCATATATGTCATATTTGTATTTAATTTCATCATATATGTATGGTAAATCTATTAGTTTCCCTTTCCCATAACCAGCTTCTTTTAAAATACTTTCTCTATCTATGCTATAAACAATTGCTTGTCTTATATGTTTTTCTTTAACGTTTTTAGATTGTGGATTAAACATTAAATATATTCCTTCTCCACTATTATATGACTTTATATCATATTCATATTTTCCTAACATCTTTATAGTATTTTCAGAGTTCGAGAAAAAAACATCAATCTGTGATTCTTTATACTTATCTATTGCATCCTGCTCATTATTAACTTTTATTATTTCAATTTGCTTTATTAAATTACTAGGGGCGTGTTCTGTTCTTTGTAAAACAAGTTTACTATTTAAGTCTTGGCTTAAAACTTTATATTTTGAGTGTTCTGAGTTCTTTTTATAAATTGGAATTTGCAAGTTATATATAAAATACTCATCTTCTTCTTTAAGTTTTATTATTAAAGTATCTTCATTTTTTACTTCTATGCTTTCCACATTTTCAACTTTATAATAATGTTTACTTTTATCATTAATAATTTTATCTATTTGTGTTTTTGTTTCTAAAACTGTAACAATATCCGTGTTTATTCTCAAGCTGTACTCCTTGTTACTAATTTTCTCTATATCTTTACACGCTTCATATCTTACATTATAATCTTTCCCAATTCTTAAAAGCATAGGATACACATATTGTTCAAGTTCAGTCAATATAATGTTGTTTGTTTCAAAATTTACATCATCAAAAATTGCTATACGTATATTTTGATTGTTCTCCTTAACTGCTTTCTGAAAAAATACCGGAATAAACGGTTCTTCGCTTTTTTTAGTTATTAATCTAGATAAGCATAATATGGCTACAAGTAGAAACAGACAAATTATAAATTTTGTCACTTTATTCTTTCCCTTTTTATAACTACTCTTTTTTATACCCTTATTTGAATTTTTGTTCTTCTTTTTTTTAATATTTGAAGATACTCCCCTACTAGCTCCTCTTTTTCTATTTGAGCTTCTTGATACTTTTTTGTATCTATCCTCATTTACATATTTTTTTTCCATTTTTACTACCCTTTATATATAGGTACATTGTACCATAAATCCAGGTAACAAAAAAGGGTATTCCCCCTTTTTACTTTAAATTGTGATGTTTTACATTCTTTTTTTGTCGTATAAAAATAGCGCCATTTATTAGCGCTATATACTATCTATATTTCTATTCTTGGTTCCACTGTAAATCTTATACCTGTCTTTTGCTCATCATCTATTTCAACTTCTGTAAATGATGGTATGCAGGTAAGTTCTATACCAGATGGTGCCACAAAACCTCTTGCTATTGCAACTGCTTTTATTGCTTGATTTATTGCTCCTGCCCCAATAGCTTGCATTTCTACTTTACCATTTTCTTTAACTAATCCCGCGATTGCTCCTGCTACGCCATTTGGCCTAGACTTAGCTGATATCCTCAATATTTCCATTTTATCCTCCTCTTAAGTTCATGGCAAATTTCATTTGTATTATTTGCTAAATTAATTATACTTAATCATTAAAGATTATGCAAGTAATTTTTAATGCTTTAATCAATGTTATACCTTGTTATTTTTATTGCTCTATTTGTATTATCATCAGTTTCAACTATAATACTTCTTAAAAATCCTGGATTATTGCTACATTCATATGTTCTATTTCTGCTTTTTGTAAGAAACCTATCTATTGCAAGCTCTGTTTTAAGTCCTAACACACTGTTTCTAGGCCCTGTCATACCAACATCAGTTATATATGCAACTCCCGGTTCTAATATCTCTTCATCGGATGTCTGAACGTGAGTGTGAGTTCCAAAAACACAGGTTACATCATTTTTTAAATAATTCACCAATGATATTTTTTCTGCTGTAGCCTCTGCATGAAAATCTACAAATATATAATCTACGTTTTTAGATTTTGCCTCTTCTATAAGTTCTTTTGCTTTTGTAAACGGGTTAGACATATAATCCTCTGTATTATTCCCCATTCCAAATTCTCCAATTAAATTTATAACAGCTATTTTTTTTTCATTTTTTTCTTGTATATTCATTCCATGACCATCAATATTAGTTATATTTGCAGGTATTAATAATCTTTCAACTGTTTCATATAAAACCCTTGCTTCTTTTCTATAATAGAGATGGTTTCCCATAGTTATTACATTAATCCCAAGATTAAATAGTTCTTTCATCTCTTTTTCTTTTATGCCTCTGCCTCCTGTTGCGTTTTCGCCATTTGCTATTATAAAATCTATTTTTTCCGTCTCCACTATTTTAGAAAGGTAATTATGTATTATATTCATTCCACTTCTACCAACAATATCTCCTATAATTAAAAACTTCAATTTTACACCTTCTCTTATTATTTTACTATTTTTAAAAAAGTGGCATTAAAGCCACTTTTATGTTTTTTATTTCGCTGTTTCTACTGCTCTAGTTTCCCTAATTACATTGACCTTCACTTGTCCTGGATAATTCATTTCTTTTTCAATTTGTGATGCTATATTTCTTGCCATCATAATAGCTCCCGCATCAGTTATTTCTTCTGGTTTAACAATTATTCTTACTTCACGACCTGCTTGAATTGCATATGACTTGTCTACACCTTTATACTCATTACAAATCTCCTCAAGTTTTTGTAAACGTTTTACATATGTATTTACTGTTTCTCTTCTAGCTCCAGGTCTTGCAGCTGATACTGTATCTGCTGCTTGAATTAATATTGCTTCTAATGTTTTAGGATCTGTATCACCATGATGAGCCTCAACCGCATTTATTACTTTTTCATTTTCTTTATATTTTTTAAGTATTTCTACGCCTAATTCTACGTGTGTTCCTTCAGCTTCATGATCAACAGATTTACCAATATCATGTAATAATCCTGCTCTTTTTACCATTGACACATCTAGTCCTAATTCTGACGCTAATAATCCTGCAATATGAGCTACTTCAATTGAATGATTAAGTACATTTTGCCCGTAACTTGTTCTATAACGAAGTTTTCCTAGTAATTGTACTAGCTCTGGGTGTAGATCAAGTACTCCAGTTTCATACAGAGCTCTCTCTCCTTCATCTTTAACCGTTGTTGCAACTTCAACCTTTGCTTTTTCAATCATTTCCTCTATTTTCCCAGGATGAATCCTTCCATCTTGCATTAATCTTTCAATAGCTATTCTTGCCACTTCTCTTCTAATTGGATCAAATCCAGAAAGAACAATAACATCTGGTGTGTCATCAATAATAACATCTATTCCTGTCAGAGTCTCAATTGATTTTATATTCCTTCCTTCTCTTCCTATAATTCTTCCTTTCATATCATCACTTGGAAGATTTACAACAGATACTGTTGCTTCAGATGTGTGATCTGTAGCACATCTTTGAATTGCTTCAGTAATTATTACTTTAGCCTTCTTATCTGCTTCTAATTTAGCTTTGTTTTCTGTTTCAATGACATACGTTGCCATTTCTTGTTGCATTTCATTTTCTAAGTTTTTCATTAGCTCTTTCTTTGCTTCTTGTTCGGTCATTTTAGAGATTCTCATTAATTCATTTTGTTTTTCTTGTTCCTTTTGTATTAATCCTTCTCTTTGTCTTTCTTGTTCCTTTTGTTTTCTAAAAAGTACATTTTCTTTTTCTTCTACTGAACTTACTCTTTTGTCCAATAAATCTTGTCTTTGATTAATTCTTTTTTCTACATCTTTTAATTCTTCTTTTCTTATAGATATCTCTTTTTCTGCCTCTTCTTTATACTTTATTGTTTCTTCTTTTGCTTCTATTTCTGCATCTTTTTTAATTCTTTCGGCATCTTTTCCTGCCTCTTCTATCACTTTTTTCGCCTGTGCCTCAGCACTATCTAATTCTTGATTTGCTTTTTTCCTTCTATGATTAGAACCTATGATAAAAAACACGGGAGATGCTAGGATGGCAGTAATAGCAAAAGTTACTATTATTGGTATCATAAAACCCTCCACCTTAATATTAAATTTTCAATGTTCAATATCTTTATATCTATTTTTATTCTTAAAAACAACACACTATTATTCTAAGAATACATTTATATATTTGACATTGATTATCTATATCGCTTTACTATTATGTAATTAGTATATTTATCTAATATACCTTTATAGATTATATCTTCTTTTCTAAAAATATGCAAGAAATTTGACTTAACTTTAAATTAAACTTTCTTTTTAAAAATATAATAAAAATGCTATAATATTAATTTATTAATACCATAACATTTTTATTGTTTTTTAATATTTGTATATTACTTTACATATAAAGCAACCCTAAAACCAATACTACCATTATATTCTGCCGGAGCAAAGAAATAGTCAGATGGTAAATAACCATATCTGTATGAAACAGGTGTTGATGATGGACTACGACCATAGCTTCCACCTCTTATTACACGTTTTGTATCCATTGACTCCATGGTCCATTCGTATACATTCCCTGCCATATCGAAAATATTTTTAGTTGAATAATTTGGATTGCTTCCTGTTTTAAATAAATATGGACGAGTATTAACGCTTGTATAATTTCCAAGTCCAGTACTATTTACTATATAGAAACTATTTGGATTCACATTATTATTTTTTATGTCTTGCATCCACCTTAATGTAGCGTCCCATTGAACTCCATATGTCAAAGTAGAAACTACTCCATATCCATTATCACTCTCTGGATACATACACCTTGCTGTTTTCACCGCACCATTATTTGAAGGTGAACCTGCATACCCTGTCATTTCTGTTCCACTAGTAGACCAACTCATATAATTCCATGTGTCTATTCCATGCTTTGATACAGGTTTTACTGTCCCATTAGCTTTAGCTCTTTTATCTGTTGAATTATTTAGAACTTCTTGGCCTATACCCGCCTCATATCTTGCTATATAGAATCCTTTATATGAATTTACACTTTCATACATTTTTTTATATTCAGATGGTTGTGCTTCAACTGGTAATTCCGAATACTCCTTATATTCAGATGGTAACGTTTCCCACACAATACTACCATTTAAAAGAACAGGTTTTCCACGTTTAAAATCACTAATACTGTTAACTGGTACCCATACAAATTGATTACCTAAAAGAGTACTTATTACAGAATACGAGTCTCCTTTATTTTCATCTTCTTTATTATCTGATATTACAATTCCGGTATCTCTTGTTCCTCCTACATAATAAAACCCTTTAGGAATAGGAGCTCCTACGACCTTACCCCCTTTTAATACTCCGTTTCTTTCAACCTCTAATTGAGAAAAACCCTGGTTTACTAATTGTTCTTTTATATATTCCTCTTCTGTTTGACCCGGTTTCAGAGCTATACTTCCATCAGCTAGTCCTAATTGTAGATCTGCATTTATTAATGTTGCTGCATCTCTTATAGTGGCTAAATTGCTTTGTTCTTTTGCATTCCTAGCTTTTTCTATTATTTTACTATTTGATAATGATAAAATTATTGCTCCTGCTAATATTATCATTACTATTATGGTTATTACTAATACTATTAAACTTATTCCTTTATTTTTCATTTTGTATCTCCTATCTTTAATATAAATAACAAATGTTTTTCTTTATTTTTTTGTCAATACTTTATCTGAATCTACCACTCTAACAACAGAATTCCCAATATTCAAAAAAGTTAAAGTGTCTTTATTCATATTTTCTTTTACTTTTATTATTTGGTATAAATATCTATCTTCTGTGGCTATTTCCCCCACATTTATTTCTTGAACATTTATTATATATTGTCCTTTATCAATGTTTTTAGAAATATCATTAACTTCTATTTTGTTCGTTTCTTGTGTTATTCTTCCTTTAGATATCATAACAATTGTTTCTTCACCATATTCTAAGACAAACGCTCCCGTTTTACCTCTTAACTTTTCTATTTTAGTTTGGCTATCTTTGTCTAATTTCTCAACATCTGATATTACTTCATAACTGATCATTTGTATTTTATCATTTGAGGGTTTCATCTTGTTTCGCCCTTTAAACATTATAACTAAAAATATTGTTGAAATTATTACAATTATAATAATTATTAACCTTACTTTTTTATTCATATTTTTTCTCCTCACTATTTATATACTAACTTCATTGTTCTATTATCTGTAGTCGTTATATACACATCTCCATTATTAATTATATTGATTGCATAATAATTATTAGTTATCAATTCTGCCTTACTATCTCTAATTCTATATAAATTACTTCCTTGATATAAAAAGACTTCTCCGTTATAATTGTTCATTCTGAAGTAACCATAACTTGTACTAGTAATTCCTGATATTTTTGTTGCAGTAGTTCCTTCTATTTTGTAAAAATAATATCTATATGATGAATCCCTATCAAAACCATATGTTCTTCCGTTAAAAGAATTGCTGCTTAAAGACACATACGTTGAAGAAGCTCCTAACATACCTGATATTGGTATTGTTTCCGATCCATTTAACAAGTATGCTTGCTTGCTTGTTTGATAAATATATGTTTGTTTACGTTTTATATTATTACTTAAATAAACACTTCCTGTCATACTAGAGTTAATTTTTATACCATTTGTTCCCTGTACATAAAAGAGTCCTTGTCCTGATACTACTATATATGTATTATTCTTTTCTCTATCCACTACTACATCATTTACAAATCCCGCAGGCAAATTAACTCTTATTGCTTGCCTTCCTACAACTTTATATACATCATACATAGTTCTTATATATACTTCTTCTCCGTTTATATACATCCCACCATTAATATTACCACTACATCCTGTTATTGATATCAATGTGTTTGCTTCAACTTTTTTAACATAAATCCCTTCATGATCTGAACGCCCATAAATATATAAATTATCCGCTTCATCCATTCTCATGTTAATATAACCATTATAGCCAGGATTAAATATTTCTTGCGTGTTAGTTCCATCGAATCGATATAATATTGACGTCTAATCATAGTAGTTATATCTGCTAATATATAAATTCCCATCCTTTTTACTATAAACCATATCTGTACTTCCATAACCATCAATAATTTTAGTCGCAGATAAATCATCTAATATAAATACCCCAGCAGATTCATCTTGAAATAATACCTTCCCATCATATTCTAAAAAAGAGCAATAATACGATATATATTCTGTTATATTTACCTTTGTGAATGTTGCTCCAGTTAGTTTGTATAATGATCCATCACCATAATTTAAATATACTTTATTATCTTCAGTTACATATACACTTGTATCCCATATATAATAATTAGTGAGGTTAAGCTTTGTAGCTGTCGAACCATCATAATAATAAAATGAAGCTTCGTACGTATAATTATCTTCAATGGAAAAATAAAAGGTTCCATCTCTTAAGTAGTATAATCCATAA
>CAYXLQ010000035.1:0-11419 GCA_964465775.1 uncultured Clostridiaceae bacterium | reverse complement strand
AAAAATATTAAACTTACAAGCAAAGAATATGTTAAAATATTTGATAAGCATAACTTTCATATGATAAGACATACATTTGCTACAAGATGTTTGGAAGCTGGAATGAACATAAAAGTTGTTTCTAAATTATTAGGTCACTCAAAAATACAATTAACCCTAGATATTTACTCTCATGTACTTGAACAATTTCAAGATGAGGAAATATCTAAGGTTACAGATTATTTTAAGGACAGCTCCTTATTTTCTTTGCTTTTATTTGTTATATTTCATGATTATTAGACTTATTTTTTAAAACTAATCTTCACAATGTCCTTCATGTTCATGTTTATCACATATTGAACCAGTGGATTTTAAATTATTAGTAATATAAGCTTTCACTACTTCTTCTAAATTTCCACTTACACCAACTATTACTTCTATATTATTCTCTTTAAAAATTTGTTGTGCCATCTCTCCCATACCACCTGCTATTACAACATTAGCTCCTTTTTCCTTTAAAAATACTGGCAGAAATCCTGGTTTATGTCCTGGGTTTTTAAAAAATATTTCAGACTTCACATTGTCATTTTCTATTTCATAAACTTTAAATCCCTCACAGTGACCGAAGTGTTCACAACACATATTTTCATTACTTGCTATTGCTATTTTCATTTTTATCATTTCCTTTCAATAGATATTTATATTTTTATTTCTTTATTTTTTCATATATATTTAATATTTTTTCACTGATTTCTATTATTTTTCTACCTGCTTCACTATCTTTATATGAAGTTATTGGTTTAAGTTCATTTATAGATTTTAAAACAAATTTATCATAAGGTATTTTACTTATAACTTGAATTTTGTTTTCGTTGCAATATTCTTCTATATTTTGCGACATATCTAAATTTATATCATATTTATTAATACATACAAGTGGCAATACATTAAAAGTTTTAGTAAGTTCTAATATTCTTTTCAAATCATCTATTCCAGATAGAGTAGGTTCAGTAACTATCAAAGCAATGTCAGCACCTGTAATTGATGCAATAACTGAACAACCAATTCCAGGAGAGCCATCTATTATATTAACACCTTCATATTTTTTAGCATTATCTCTTAGTTTGGTAATTAACCTACCTGATCCATCAGCTCCTATTTCCATATCTGCTTTTATTAAATATCCATCTTCTAATTTATATTCTAGAATATTTGCTACTTTGTTTTTCGATAATACTATTGCATTACTTGGACATACTAAACTACATACACCACAGCCCTCACATTTTAGAAAATCAATTTTACTATTTTCTATAGCATCAAATTTACAGCTGTTTTTACATCTACCACATTTAATACATTTATTAGTATCAATATATGCTTTTTCACCTGAGAAAAACTCTTCAGAGCTTATTTGCATGCCTTTATAGAACATATGCATATTTGCTGCATCTACGTCGCAATCAACTTTTATGCTACCCTTTATAGTATCTGCAATTCCAATAGCAATTGTAGTTTTACCTGTCCCGCCTTTACCACTTAACACTGATATATTCATAACCATTTCTCCTTAATTTTACTACTTAGAGCTTTAAATATATTTAAGTATTTCTCTTTATTGATTATGAGTTCTCCTCTTGAATACATTATTGCTATATCTTTGTCATAATCAATTTGTCCAAGTACCTCTATCTTATTTCTACTACAATATTTAGTTATTATATTATATTTTTCAGTAACTCTATTCACAACTACGGCAAATGGCATATTAAATTTCTTTACTAGTTTTACTGCTCTATCTAAATCATGCAGTCCAAAATTTGTAGGTTCAGTAACTAATATAGCAGCGTCTGCATGTTCTAAAATATTTACAACATTACAAGATGTTCCTGGTGAAGAATCAATTATATTTAATTCTCCACCCAAATTACTTAATAGTTCTTTTATAACTGGAACAGCCATAGGCTCACCAATATTTAGTAATCCTCTGGAACATTTAAATCCCTCACTATGTCCTTTTTCTATAATACCAACCTTTTTATCTACGTACTCTATTGCATCAAATTTACAAACAATTTTGCAACCTCCACAGCTATGACATAGCTTATCAAAAATCAATACTTTATCACTTGTTTTAGCTAAAGCATTAAACCTGCAAAACTCTGTACATTTGAAACATTTTTTACATTTATCTTTGTCAATAAATGGTACTTTCACTTTAACATCAATTTTTTCTTTAATAGCTGGTTTTAAGAAGATAAAGCCATTAGGTTCTTCGACATCTGCATCAATATAATTTGCTTTCATATATTTAACTAAATTAGTAGAAACCAAAGTTTTACCTGTTCCGCCTTTACCACTTAGTACAACTATATTCAATAAAAACACCTCAGTTCTTAATTAGTAGTTTCTACTAATTTATTTTCCAAATAATCTTTTAATATTTCATTTATGTTTTTAGGTGAAGACGTATATGTTTTTATTGTCGAGTTCTTTAAAACTTCCCTTGCATTCGGTCCTAAATGTCCTGTTATTAATACATCTGCTTTCTGATCTATTAAAAAATTACTAGCTTGTATTCCTGCTCCTCCTCCTGATGTGTAACCTGGGTTATCCATTGATATAATTTCCTTTGTTTCAGTATCATATACACTGAAAATTTGACACCTTCCAAATCTTGGATCCATTAAACTATCTTTTTCTTTTGACTCTGCTGATATAAATATTTTCATTTTACTACTTCCTTTCTATATAATTAATAAACTTATATATTTTCTTATCTGTTTTGTCCTCTTCTTAGTCCCATTCCTCTAACTACGTTTTGCTTAACAACTGCGTTTTTTACTTTCTTAGAATCTTGCTCTACTTCGCAACTTCCAAGCTTTCTTCCTGTTTTAGCTCCTGCACCATTTGGCCCTGTACCATCAAATCTAGGCATATTAATCACTTCCTTTCTAAATTAAAATCTTTAAATAAAGTGTTTTCATAATTCTCTATATTCCCATCATCTACATATTTAGATAATTTTGTATCTAAAGGTATTTTCTCTATAACTTTAGTTTCTAACTTAATAGCTAAATCATCTATTTTACTTTCTCCAAATATATTTATTCTATTTTCGCATTTATCACATTTTAAGTAGCTCATGTTTTCTACTAATCCTAATGTTTTTATTCCCATTTGTTTTGCCATATTATATGACTTCTCTACTATTAGACTAACCAAGTCTTGTGGAGTTGTAACTATTATTAATCCATCAATTGGAATTGATTGATATATAGTTAAAACTATATCTGCAGTTCCAGGTGGCATATCAATAATTAAACAGTCTAAACTTCCCCACATAGTATCTTTAAAGAATTGAATAACTGTATTAGAAAGTATAGGTCCTCTCCAAATTACAGCATCAGATTCGTTATCCAAAAACATATTAATAGAAACAATTTTTATTCCAAGTTTAGATTCAATTGGAATTATTCCATCTTTATTATTAATTGTTTTAGCATTTATTCCAAAGGTTTTAGGTATAGATGGTCCCGTTATGTCTGCATCAAGTATACCTACATTAAAACCTTCTTTTCTTAATTTAGTTGCAAGTAGAGTTGTTACTAAAGATTTTCCTACTCCGCCTTTACCGCTACCAACAGCAATTATTTTCTTTATTTTACTAAGTTCATTTACTTGCTTACTTTCTTTGCTACAATTATTTTTTGTTTTACATTCTGTACAATTATTATCACAACTGCTCATATTACGTCCCCCTATATCTATTACAATTTTTCAAACAAAATTCTTTCTTACTTCCACACATATATTTATTACTTCCACAAGAAGGACAATTAACCAAATTATCTTCGTTATCTAAGTAGTTATCTCCGCATTTTTTGCAAATATAATTACAATTACTTATTTTATAGTCTCCACCTGAGATTATAATTTTCTTACCGTTTATTAAAGAATCAGCTACTTTTTCTCTTGCACCTTTTAATATTCTTTGTAGTGTTCCCCTTGAAATATTCATTTCTTCGGCACTTTTAATTTGATCTAGCTTAAGTAAATCCATTAATCTAATAGCCTCTAATTCTTCTAAAGTCATATAAATAATAGTATCATTATTTTCTAAAGTACCTTCTGGTACAAAACTTGTTACATTGGGTATAAATCCAATTCTTCTACATTTTCTAGGTCTTGCCATAAGTCCTCCTTCTATGTTATGTGCATATGCTCAATATGATTATATCGTAATTTAATACTTTGTCAACCCATTATTTAAATTTAAATGAAAAACATCTGAAATTTATTTAATCCCAGATGTTTTTTATATTTATTTAACTTATGCTTATTTAGTAATTTTATATATATATATTTATACTCATATAGCAAATCTTGTTGTTATTGTCAACTGCAGTCATTGCCTCTTTAATTAACCTGCAACCCTTAATACACCTAAGTTTGTTCATCTGGGTGCTACTTTCTTTTGCAGGTTAAGCATCAGGTTTTAATCATTTTTTATTGTTTTATATTTAATTTTATTCTATTGTATTCCCAGTTTTGGGAAACTTCAGCTTCTGATAATGCGCTGCTGTATAAAGCAAAGTTATATACTGTGCCTGTGTATTTTAATCCTCTGCCAACTCTTAAGTCTCCTAATATTAAGTTTTTATATTGTATTTTTCTGATTCCTGAGTTGAAGGTTTTTACTAATCTTCCATTTAAATATACTTTTGTATCTTCTCCTCTTGTTCCTACAACTTGTATATTTAAGTACTTATTTTCATATTCTGGAATTGCAATACTTGCGAAGCCCTCTTCTTCGTACTCATAATCTACTTTCAAAAGAGCTCCTCCTGTTTTATAACTATATACATGTAAATATCCATTTACTATTCCAATCCAGTTCAAATAAACTGCTAATTCTTCAGATAACGCACATAATGTTGCTGGATAACTTTCCCAATGTTCAGATACGCCCATTTGATTTACAGTACCTTTAATTGTTAAATTTATACTATATGTCTCTCCTACTGGTTGCATTTCTTGATTCACAATAATTCTTCCTACCTTTGAAGTGTTAGACAGTTGTAATCCCCTATACTTGTTATTCTCATAAGTTACATCATTATCTCCTTCCAAGCTTTCTAATATTTCAAATTCTCCAAATTTAGTTGATGTTCTTGGTGAATCAAATGTAACTCCTGTTACTAAGTTATCAAGCACCAATTCAATTTCTTCATCTTGTTCTTGATATTGATTTATAAAATGAATAGGTACTTCTCCATCCATTATACCTTGAATACTTATAACCATACCCGAATTGTAATTCACAAGATATGGAGCATACTTAGCATTTGTTATTTCAATGGATGATAAATGATTTTTATCTAAGTAATGCCATCTACTTCCATAAGAAATTCCACGTATGTTTACAGTTTCAGGATGTGAATCACTACCGATCTTATCTCCAATTGGTAAACTGTTTTGAGTTATAATCTCTGAAATTGTACTTTCAATGTTAAGAATTTCTTTGTTAAAATCATATAATTTTCTACTAACTAGCGTATATCCTAACCTTTCAATGTTTTCCTCTTTATTAGTAATATTATCATAGATATATATCAGTTTGCTGTTTAAATAAGCTACATTGTTAACTTCTTTTTCTGATATACTAGGAATCGCTTTTTTTATTTCATCCTTTTCAATATATGGTGGATTATCTCCATCATTATTTAATAATTTTTGAGCTTTATTGTATTCAAATTCTTCTTTATATGCAGCAAACTCTGTCATTATTTTTGCTTTATTTGCTTTCCCTATAATTCCGTTAGATTCTAAAGTCAAAATAATTGCTCCTGCTAGTATTATCATAACTATTATTGTTATTACTAATACTATTAATGATATCCCTTTTCTTTTCATTTACCTTACCTCATATATTTTTATATTATACATGTAGTTTTCTATCTACTAAAGCTTCCATCTCCTATAAATTCTCTAAGTAATGAATTAACTGGTATCTCTTTTGTTTCTACTGGTAAGAAATTACTTAAAAATTCATAAAGTCTTCTTGCTTCAGAGAAATATTTACTTGTGTTTTTAACTTGCAAAAGTAATGGTTCTGCAAATGTTCTTATAACTCCCATCTCATATATTAAACTACTATTAAATATGTAGTCTGCACTATCTGTAAATGGATATATATTTTTCTCTTCCCCTTTACGTATTTTTTCCCACATTTCTAATGTTTCTTCAACTTTTACACTCCTTGTTGCATAGTCTCTTACTATTCTTCTAAGCATTCTAGTATCAGTAGATGAAACTTTTGTATATGAATCTAAATTTAATGTTGTAATTGGAGCCATATATATTTTAAATTTGTATTTTGCTTCTACTTGTTTTGTCATTTCATCATTTAATGCATGAATTCCTTCAACAAGCATTATGTCTTTATTTCCTAATTTTAGCTTGTTATCAGAATATGATTTTGATCCTTTACCAAAGTCATATCTTGGAATGATAACAGACTCACCACTTGTAAGTTTTTTCATATGATCATTAAACAACTCTATATCTAATGAGTTTACTGACTCATAATCATACTCACCTGTTTCTTCATTATAGTTTTCTTCTCTTTCTCTATAATAATTATCCATTGAGATTATAATTGGATTATATCCTATCAGTTTTAAATTATCTCCTAATTTCTGAGCAAATGTTGTTTTTCCTGATGAAGATGGCCCTGCAATTAGTAACATCTTTACATCTTCTCTTTGCTCTATTTTTTCTATTAATCTTAGTATTTGTCTTTCATGTAATATTTCACTTGTACGGATAACTGTTCCCATATTTTTGTTTATAACTTTATCATTTAGTTTTCTTACAGATTCAACATTTATTTTTGTGTTATATTCTTCGAATTCTTCGTATATATCATATAGCTTGTTTTTAGTAATTTCTTTTGGCATAACATTTATATTGTCTCTGTTTGGCGTTACAAGTACAAAGCCTTTTCTATATGGTTTTATATCGAATTTTTTTATAAATCCTGTACTTGGTGCTAAAACTCCACACATATTATTTGCAACAGTCTCACAGAAAAACAATGTCACATAAGACTTGAGTTCACTACCCGTCATGTTTATATAGTCTTCATTTTGCATTGTTTCATATATGATTTTTGCTTCTTCAGATGGAACTGATCTTCTTGTAATTTGACTGTTTCTGTCAATTATATCTTGCATTTCTTCTCTAATTTTATTTGCCATATCTTCTGTAAATGGTTCTTTACATATAAAATAGCTATCATTATTCATATTATTAGTATACTCAACATTATACTTAGGATATAGCTTACAAAGAGCCATATACAATATGAATCTTAGAGTTCTATTATATATCCTATATCCATCATTACTGTTATACTTTACATATTCGAGCTTAGTATCAGTTACTATTTCATAGTCAAGTGTTCTTACCTCATTATTAACTCTTACTGCCATAATTTCTGATATTTTACTAGGATATTCTGCTTGTTCTATAATTTCGTCTACTTTCGTTTTATAATTTACTACAAGTTCCCTAGAACCTTCTAATGTTACTTTTATTTTTTTTGCATATAATTTGTCTAACATACATAACCTCCAACGTTTCCTCTTATTTAATTTTCATTAATAATACTGCATTTATAATATATTATATTCCGTAAATTGTCAATTTACTATTTTTTAATAGAAGTTTATTTTATCTTTTTTGATTCTTATTTATAAATAAGAAAAAAAGGGAGTTTTGATTTTTTCTAAACTAGTAATACTCCCCTTTTCTTTATTTTTACTTTATATAAGCTACAATTCTAAACCCCTTAGTATCATCTGAAACATAAGGAAGACTAAAAAGTGCACGCGCACTTACAGGAGTAATTGAACCTCTAGAACTGTAATTTCCACCAAAACTAACGCGCCCATTCCAACTGTAAGCCTCCATAGTCCATTCATATACATTTCCTGCCAAATCATATATGTTCTTCTTTTGATAAGCTTCTTCTGAACCTGTTACTTTAAGTCCACCTCCACCAAGGTAGTTTCCATAATCAGAACTATCTTGTACATTTATGTTACTATTTTTATACCATCTCATTATTGCATCCCATTGTACACCATATATCAAATGGCTTACCAATCCTTTTGTGTTTTGAATATTATCTGAATACAAGCTTCTTGCAACCTTTACTGCTCCATTTGCATTATCATCTCCTGCATACCAATCATATGCCATATCATCTTGTGTCCCACCCCATGGAATATAATTCCACACATTTAATCCTTGTTTTATTCGTGGTTTATTGATTCCATCTGCTAAAGCTATTGTTGTACTTGTTGGTTTTGACATTCCACTTGCTATTCCACCTTCATATCTTGCTACATAAAAGCCCTGATACTTCTCAACGCTCTTATACATCTTCTCTACTTCTCTATCTTTTCCTGCTTCTGGAGTTATTTCATTTAAATCATTACTTGGCGTTGTATCACTCCTAAAATCATATCTAATAAACTCATTAATATTTTCTACTGGCACCCACACAAGCTGATTACCTTGCAGTTCTTTTGCGACTTCATAAGATGTTCCCCTTCCTTTATCTACCTCATTATCTGATATTACTAAACCTTCTTCTTTTGTTCCTCCTACATGATAAAAACCTTTTGGTATTATTACTCCATCTACTGTTGTCCTTAGGTTTCCTTCTTCATCTATTACATTATCCATTTGATCCTTTAGTCCTGCTTCCTCTAGTTTGTTTTCAATATACTTTCTTAAAGTTATTGTTTCTTTATCTTCTTCTGACATAAAATCATATTCTATTTTTGCAAGTATTGCTACTTGTTTCGCATTTGATGTATTAGTTTTTGTTGCGGCCTCTTTTGCCTTACTTATAATATTACTACTATTTAATGACAATATTATTGTTCCTGCTAATATTATCATTATTACTATTGTTATTACCAATACTATTAATGATATTCCTTGTCCTTTTTTCCTTTGCATATCCGCCCCTCCTACAATTACCTTATGTATTATTATGTTTTGTTATGTTTTTTATAATATCGGCTTGGTCTTTACTTTTTCAAGTTTTTTATGTATAATGAACTCTGCTTTAAAGGAGCGAATATTTTATGAAATTAGGAATAGTAGGTCTTCCAAATGTAGGAAAAAGCACATTGTTTAATGCTATAACAAAAGCTGGTGCAGAAAGTGCTAATTATCCATTTTGCACTATTGAACCAAATGTTGGTATTGTAACAGTTCCAGATAGTAGAGTTGATAAGCTTTCTACTATGCATGAAACTCTTAAAACACTTTATGCAACAATTGAATTTGTTGATATTGCTGGACTTGTAAAAGGAGCTTCTAAAGGTGAAGGCCTTGGTAATAAGTTTTTGTCACATATTCGTGAAGTAGACGCAATAGTTCATGTTGTAAGATGTTTTGAAGATGAAAACATAGTTCACGTGGATGGAACAATAAATCCAATTAGTGATATTGAAACAATAAATCTAGAACTTATATTTGCTGATATTGAAACAATAATTAAACGTATTGAAAGAGTATCGAAACAAACTAAATCAGGTGATAAAAAGGCAATTGCAGAATTAGATTTATTACAAAGAGTTAAATCAGAATTAGAAAATGGCATACCTGCCAGAAGTATTGATTTAACATTAGAAGAAAAAGATATTTTAAAAGAATCATTTTTACTTACTTCTAAAAAAATGCTTTATGTTGCAAATGTTAACGAAGATCAACTTACAGATTTAGATAATGATAAAAATGTTAAACTTGTAAAAGATCTTGCAGTTAAAGAAAAAACTGTTTGTATTCCATTATGTGCAAAACTTGAAGAAGATCTTTCAGAACTTGATAATGAAGATAGATTATTACTTATGGATGATTACGGACTATCTAATTCTGGTCTTGATGAACTTGCTAAGCAAAGTTATGCTATTTTAAATCTTATCTCTTATCTTACTGCTGGTAAACAAGAAGTAAGGGCTTGGACTATAACAAAAGGAACAAAAGCACCAGGTGCAGCTGGAAAGATACATACTGACTTTGAAAGAGGATTTATAAAAGCAGAAGTTATCAACTATGATGAATTATTGAGTGTGGGTTCTATGAATGCAGCAAAAGAAAAGGGACTAATACGTTTAGAAGGAAAAGAATATGAAGTTAAAGATGGAGATATAATATTATTTAAATTTAATGTGTAATAACCATTATATAAAAAATATGTAACTATATAATAATAAATATTGGTAGTATGAAGTAAATTTCACACTACCAATATTTTTATTTCTTCTATTCAATGTTTATAACTCTATTTTAAAGTCCATATCTCTCCTTCTTTTTCTCCTATTTGAACATTAGATTTTAAAGAAACCACAGGACGTAGCCCATAATATTGATACACTCCACTGGGACCGCCATCTGAATAAAGGGTGTCATACATACTTACAAAATCATTAAAAATGCACTGTAATCCAAAAAAAGCATATCCGTTGTCCAAATGAAGGATAGACGCAAGATGAAGCCAGCCAGTATGATAAATCCGTTGTTTCATCTCCTTGTTTAAATATCAATTTGTATTCTAGTTTTTTATCTTCTACTTTTATCCCTTTATAATGATAACTGTTTACTGTATAATTTTTTATATCTTTTCCATCTGGAGTTTCCTTATACGTTAGCTCTGGTTGATCATATTCTGTTATTATTTGTCCTATTGTTTTTTATAATGGTAGATCTATTCTTGAGCCACTAGCGTTATAGAAATATGGCGTTGATTTTGTTTCCAATATTTTATTTACATCTTCAATATTTATACTTCTTGCTTTTCCTTTGCTTCCACTATATAGTTCTTTGCACAGTTCATTTAGTTTTGTTGGCCCCTGTAAATATCCTTCTGCGTATTCTAAGCATAGTATACCTGTTGTTGATCTGTCTGATACGATTAACGCATTCCCTGTATTATCCACTCCCATATATCTCCACTTAATTCCTGCTTCTGTTACAAATGCACTTGTCTCTTGCCCACTAGGGTTATCAAACATTTTGTACTTTGTACTTGTTTTTACATCTGGTGTATATTTTATATAATCTCCTTTTTCTAATGGATTTTCAGTAGATTGTTCTTGTTTTATAAAAGAAGCTCCTGAACCTACTATTACTTTATTGTCTACTACTGCTACATTATCTGTATTTATCCCTTGATCTTGTAATTTTCTTTCTACATAGTCCCCTGCTGTCTCTGTAATGTTAGGATCTTCTTGTTTCATTAACATAAATTCTCCTAATGCTACATTTGCTATTTGTCTTTTACTTGCATCATCACTTAATGTTTTTGCTTCTTCTGCCCTTCCTATAATATTGCTACTATTTAATGATAATATTATTG
>CAYXLQ010000034.1:0-11450 GCA_964465775.1 uncultured Clostridiaceae bacterium | reverse complement strand
TTAGAAAACGGAACTATTCAAATTGTTGCTGATCGTATAGGTGAAGATACTACATTTGGTAAGATTATAGAGTTAGTTGAAGAAGCTCAAGATTCAAAATCAGAGGCTGAACGTTTTATTGATAAATTTTCAAAATATTACACACCAGCTGTTTTAATTCTAGCTATTATTGTTTGGCTAATTACAAGAGATATCGAAATTGCCATTATTATATTAGTTTTAGGATGTCCAGGAGCTTTGGTTATTGGTGTACCAGTTTCAAATGTAGCAGGTATTGGTAATGGAGCAAAAAATGCTATTCTCCTAAAGGGTAGTGAAGTTATTCAAGATTTTAGCAAAGTTGATACAATGGTATTTGATAAAACAGGTACATTAACAATGGGCAATCCTAAAGTAGCAGATAAAGAGATATATGCAGATGAAACAGAGAATATAGATGAAGTATTAAGTTATCTTGCAAGTGTTGAAAATGAATCAGATCACCCTCTAGCTAAAGCAATTATAGAACATTTAGGGAATATAGAATTGTATAAAGTTGAAAAAACAGATGTTGTAAAAGGTGGTGGAATTGTTGCTCATGTAAATGGTCATAGAGTAGCAGTTGGTAATGTCACATTAATGCAACAAGAAAATGTTAATTTAAATGAAAAAGTATCTGCAGATATTGCTAAATTTGAAGCAAATGGTAATTCTTTGGTTTTAACATCCGTTGATGGCGAGTTAAAAGTTCTAATGGGTATTCGTGACCAGATTCGCCCTGGTGTAAAAGAAGAATTACAAAAGCTTAAAAAATTAGGTGTGAAAAACTTAGTTCTTTTATCTGGAGATAATCAAGGAACAGTTGATATGGTAGCAAATGAATTAGGCTTGACAGAAGCTCATGGACATATGTTACCAGAAGATAAAGCAGCATACATTGAAAAGTTACAAGCTAAAGGTCACATCGTTGCATTTGTTGGTGATGGCGTAAATGATAGTCCTTCATTAGCACTTGCACAAATTGGCATTGCTATGGGCAACGGTACAGATGTAGCTATTGAAACCTCGGATGTTGTATTAATGAATTCAGACCTTAGTCGTTTGTCACATGCATTAGGCTTAGTAAAAGCAACAGCAAATAATATGCGCCAAAATATAATTATAGCAATAGGAGTTGTTTTAGTACTACTTGCAAGTGTATTCCTTAGTGAGTGGATGAATATGTCAATTGGCATGTTAGTACATGAAGGAAGCATATTAGTGGTAATATTAAACGGTATGAGACTTCTTCGTTATAAATTAAGGCATAGAAAAACCAAAATGCAAATTAAAGTAATTAATAATTAATGTTATATTATATAAAAAATATTAAAGAAAAGGAGTGATAAAATGAAAAAAGCAACAATTCAATTAGAAACATTAACTTGTCCATCATGTGCTCAAAAGATTGAAGGAACAGTTAAATCTTTATCAGGAATAGAAATAGAAAGTTTAAAAGTACTATTTAATTCAAGTAAAGTTAAATTTAATTTTGATGATGAAAAAATATCAATAAAAGAAATTGAAAATGCAATAAGTAAACTAGGATATGAAATTAAGAAATCTCAAGTAAGTTAATTATAAAACAAATGGCCTTCATGAATTAGACTCTAAGTCTAGTCATGGTGGCCACTTTTATGTTTATATAAATATATTGTAATCTCATGTTTTTTATATACTAATTAAATTTCTATTCAGCAGCATCAGCTTCAAGTTTGGTTTTATGAATTGTCCCTGAAAGATGTTCAGGCGGTGCATAAATAGAATATAATTTAATAGGTATATTGCCAGTGTTAACAAGGTTATGCCATTTTCCAGCAGGAACAACAAAAGCAAAATCATCTGAAACAACTCTTCTATAATTTAGAGTATCTTTATCATCACCCATCATAACAAGACCTTGACCTTGTTCTATACGTATGAACTGATCAACATCAGGATGGGCTTCTAAGCCTATGCTTTCATTTACGCCGATACTCATCAATGTGACTTGTAAATGTTGTCCAGTCCATATTGTTGTACGGTAATTGGGATTTTGTTTAGTAATATCATTTATATTAACTACAATTGGTTCTGGGCCATAATCTTGTAAATTCATTATGCCATTTGTAAAATTCATTGTGTCATTTCCTATGTAAGGATAATCTCTATATAAATCATTAATATGCGAGTATCCATAGCACGCATATGGATTATAGTAATTATACATTTTTAATCACTCCTTTCTAGCCTATATAATAGATTATGTCTATATAATAAAAATGTTAATATAACAAAACATTTGACAAATAAATCTGTAGTTGAAATAATAAACATAATAGAGTAAAATAAAACTATGACAAGAATACTTTAAATAAAATGTAAGAGGATGATAAAAAAATGAAACAAGAATATAACAAAGGAATATCATTAATAACTTTAGTTATTACAATAATTGTAATGGTTACTTTGGCTACTGTTACAATATTATTAATTAATAGTAATAATATAATTGGAAGATCAAAAGAATCAATATTTAAATATGAAGTAGCTTTATTAAAAGAAGAACTTTTAGTAAAAAGGATATCACTTCGTGATGAAGAGGATATGCATGGGGAATTAGAAGAATATATAGATAGTTCTTTGGCTGAAAAATATAAAAATATATTTAGTATAATAGAAGGAGAATTAGAATTAAAAGAGGAGTATATGATTGCTGCTGAAGAAACAGATGAATATAAATATGCAAAATGGGCTAGGGAAATTGGCATAGTAGAAAATTATTCTTTTGAAGAAGCATATGGATATATAGAAGATATACAAGAATTAAAGATATTATATACCGGATTATATAAACTTGAAGCATGGGGAGCATCACGGCCGGAGATGGATCTACAGGGACATCATATGGTGGAAAAGGTGGATACACCACAGCAACAGTTAATTTAACAAAAGACACTATGTTATATGTATGTGTTGGTGGTAGCGGTTTAAAAGGAGAAGCAAGAGAGAACTCTTTTCTTGCTGGGGGATATAACGGAGGAGGAGCTGCTAGTACTGGGACTACAAATGGTGGAGGGTCTGGTGGTGGAGCAACACACATTGCTACTAAAGATGGTACGTTAAGTATGCTCAGCAGTAACATAAATGATCTTTTAATTGTTGCTGGTGGAGGCGGCGGAGCTAGTTGTAGTAGTTCGCCAAATTCTAATGGCGGATTTGGGGGCGGTTTAACTGGCGGTAACGGTGGAGCTACTTATTATGGCTATGGTGGAACACAAAATGATGGGGGCGTTGCAGGAACAATGAGCCCAACACCTGTAGTAAATACTCCAACAAAAGGAAGTTTTGGATTAGGAGGAAATGGAGGAGCTATTTCGCAGTTTGGTAGTGCTGGAGGCGGAGCAGGATACTATGGAGGCGGCGGAGGTGGACAAGGCGGCTCAAATGCACGTGCGGGCGGAGGAGGCTCAGCATATGTAGGTACGCATGCAGATGCAATCACAAAATCAGGAAACGATCCAACCATTCCAGCAAAAGGTCAAGAGACAATAACTGGAAATGGTTTTGCTAAAATTACATTTGTATCAAAATAAATAAAAAAACAAAATATGAATCAATAAAATCTTTCAGGTAATCTGTGAGATTTTTTATTCTTTATATAAAGATATAAGTTTACTATAGAAAAGAGTTAGAAAATGTAGTAAAATGTAATTATTAATAAAAAACAATTACAAAAGGAGAGAGGAGTGAAGTTATGAATAAAATTTGGAGTTTAAAAAAATACGATAAAGAAAGTGTAAATGATTATTGTGTAAAGTGTAATATACCTGAAATGTTAGCAAAATTACTTATATCAAGAAACATAGCAATAGATAAAACAGAACAATATTTAAATGCTACAATTAATGATTTATACAATCCATTCTTAATGAAAGATATGGATAAGTTAGTAGATAGAATATTACTTGCAAAAGAAAGAAATGAAAAAGTAGCAATATATGGGGACTACGATGTAGATGGAGTTACTAGTATTACAATATTATATAATTACTTAAAAGACTTAGGTATTAGTATGGAATATTATTTACCAGATAGAATGGAAGAAGGATACGGACTGAATAAATCTGCATTAAAAGAGATAAGAGAAAAAGGAATAACACTAGTTGTTACTGTTGATTGTGGTATATCAGCAGTAGAGGAAATAGATTATTCAAATGAAATAGGGTTAGAGGTGTGCATTACTGATCATCATGAATGTGCAGAAAAACTTCCTAAAGCTTATGCGATTGTAAATCCTAAGCAGATAGATTGTGCTTACCCTTTTAAAATGCTTGCCGGTGTAGGAGTTGCTTTTAAAGTAATAACAGCCATTGCTACAAAACTAAATAGACCTAAAGAGGATTATCTTAAATATTTAGATATTGTTACAATAGGAACAATTGCAGATATTGTACCTTTAATAGACGAAAACAGAATAATAACTAAAACTGGATTAGAAGAAATTAAAAATACTAATAATGAGGGTCTAAAAGCATTAATAAGGGTTGCAGGTATTAAGAATATAGATTCTATGAGTATATCATTTGGTGTTGCTCCTAGAATAAATGCAAGTGGGAGAATGGCAGATGCAACAGTTGCAGTAAAATTGCTTATGGCAGAAAATCAACTTGAGGCTCTAACATATGCAAAATTATTGGACCAGCAAAATAAAGAAAGACAAACGGTTGAAAAGAAAATACTAAATGAAGTTATTTCTAAAATTGAAGAGAATAAGATGTATGAGAGAAAGAGCATTGTTGTATCCGGCATGGCATGGCATCAAGGAGTAATAGGGATAGTAGCATCAAAAATAGCAGAAAAGTATTTGAAACCAGTATTACTTATTACTTATGAAGATGGAAAAGCTAAAGGTTCGCGGAAGAACTCCTCATGGAATTTCATTGTATGAAGTACTAGATAAATGTAAAGAACATTTAATTCAATTTGGAGGTCATGATTTAGCAGCAGGAGTAACGCTTGAAATAGATAAAATTAATGACTTTGCAGAAGCTTTTGAAACTGTAGTAAAAGAGATAAAAAAAGATGATTTTGAAGCGGTTATACCAATAGATTTAGAAATAACAGAACAAGATTTAGAAAATGGTATTACTAAAATTACTAATAAATTATTACCATTTGGACAAAAAAATCCACAGCCAATATTTTTATTTAGAAATTTAAAGGTCAGTGCTATAAGTACACTAAAGGAAGATAAACATTTAAAGTTAACACTTTGTGGAGAACATATTAGTATGGAAGCCATTGGTTTTTCTCAAGGAAATAGAAGAGATGAATTAAGGCTTGGGGATCACATAGATGTGGTGGGAACAATTAACATTAATGAATATAGTAGAGAAAAAAAGGAACAAATGATATTAAAAGATTTTAAAAAAAGAATATAAAAGAGGTGCATAAATATTGATAGATAAGTTAATTGATGAACTAGAAGTGAAATTAAAAAAAGAGAAATTAAAATATGATAAAGAAATTTTGAAAGAATGTATAGAATATGCAGACAAAATATATGGCAATTCCAAAAGACATAAGGGAGAAACAACACTTGTACATTCTATAAGAGTTGCAGAAATAGTAGCTGGATTAAAAATGGGAATAAATCCAGTATATGTTGCAATAATGCATGAAGTTACTAAATTTAAAGGATACAAAGAAGAAGAAGTCTATGCATTATTTGGAGAAGATATCTCTGAAATGGTTAAAGATTCTAGTAAATTATATCTTTTAAACTATGCGGGGCAAGAAGAAATAGAAGCCGAAAACCTTAGAAAAATGTTTATGGCGATAGCTAAAGATGTACGTGTTGTAATAATGAAATTAGCAGACAGATTGTATAACATGAGAAATATGCATGAAGAACCTAAAGATGTACAAGAATTAAAGGCTAAAGAAACCATGCAAGTTTACGCTCCTATTGCACATAGACTAGGTATGGCTGCTATAAAATCAGAACTTGAAGACTTATCCTTTTCACTCTTACATCCGGAAGAATTTAAAGAAATAAAAGAGACAGTAGAAAAAAGAAAAGAAGAAAGACAGGAACATATAAACGTAAGAATTGGTGAGATAAAATCAGAACTTGAAAAAGAAGGAATAGTGGCAACTATATATGGTAGGCCTAAATTCTATTATAGTATTTACCGTAAAATGAAAAAATATAATTGCTCTATAGATGGACTGTATGATTTGTACGCTGTTAGGATTATAGTAAGCAGTATTAAAGACTGCTATACTGCCCTTGGAATGATACATGAATTATATAAGCCAATGCCTGGTCGTTTTAAAGATTATATTGCTGTTCCTAAAACAAATATGTATCAATCATTACATACTACAGTGTTTGGTAAAGATAACTCTCTTCCGTTTGAAGTTCAAATTAGAACATGGGATATGCATAATGTTGCGGATTATGGTGTTGCAGCTCACTTTTTATACAAAGAAGGGAAAACAAAAATCAGTGAAAGCGATGAGAAGTTAACATGGCTTAGAAAAACAATGGAACTTGAGAAAGAATATGATTCTAACTCATCAGATTATGGTACTTTAAAAACAGAATTATTTGGAGATGAGGTATTTGTATTTACACCAAAAGGGGAGATAAAATCTCTTCCTAAGGGTTCAAGCCCTATTGATTTTGCATATCAGATACATCAGCATATAGGTAATACTATGGTTGGGGCAAGAATTAATGGAAGAATGGTACCAATTACAACAAAACTAAAAAACACAGATGTTGTTGAAATTATAACTTCTAAAACTTCAACGGGGCCAAATTTAGATTGGTTAAAACATGTTAAAACAACAGGAGCAAAAAACAAAATTGTATCATTTATGAAAAAACAAAATAGGGAATCAAACATTGAGAGAGGTTTAGCTCTATTTGAAAAGGAAATTAATAAGCAACCATTTGAAAAAGAAGAGTTATTAAAAGAAAAGTATATAACTCAAATGCTTGATAGATTTAATGTAAATACATTAGAAGAATGCTACGAAAACATAGGTTTTGGAGTATTAAGTGTTAAAAAAATAATAAATAAATTAGTTGAAGAATATTCAAAAGAACATAAAGAAGAAATACAAAAAATAGAAATGGAAAAACAAAACAAGGAGATTAGTAAGAAAAAGAAAACTCAAGCAGAATCAGATGGTATTATAGTTGAAGGAATAGATAACTGTTTAGTTAAGTTTGCTAAATGTTGTGCTCCACTCCCAGGAGATGAAATAATAGGATATATTACACTAGGAAAAGGAGTTTCTATCCATAGATCAGATTGCAAAAACTTAACTGCATTAAATGTTAGTCAAAGACAAATAAATGTTATGTGGAGAGAAAAAGTAAAAGTAAATTATAACGCGGCACTGAGAGTTAAAGCAAATGATAGAATAGGAATTGCAATGGAAGTGTTGAAGAAGGTACAGGATAATAAAATTAATCTAGTAAGTTTTAATGCAAGACCAACAGAAGATAAAGAATGTATAATTGATTTAACAATCAGTATAGGTGGAGTGGATGAACTTCAAAAAGTAATGAAAGAAATACGAAAAGTTGATAGTGTGTTCGATGTTAGAAGAGCTAAATAATAGGGGAAAGATGAATATATGGAAAAATTAATTGAAAATGAAGAAATAGAGTTATATACAATGAGGATACCAATTGAGGATTCAGGTCATGTAAGCAATTGCTATTTTATAATAGATAAAAATATAAAAGAAGGAATCATTGTTGACCCTGCATATAATGAAAAATATATAATAGAAGAAATAAAAAAGTCGGGTTTTAAAATAAAAGTTATATATCTAACTCATTGTCACGGAGATCATATTGGGGCATTAGAGGGCGTATATGAATATTTAAAAAATGAAAAGGCAATAATATTAATACATGAAAAAGATAAAGAGGGTTTATTTGACAAAATCAAAAACTGTAAATTTTTACTTCGGTTTTCCTAATTTTAAAAACTTACAAAAGGAAAAAATACATGGGATAACAGACGGAACGATTATAGATGTTGGAAGTATAAGACTAAAAGTATATCATACTCCAGGACACACGAGTGGTAGCAGTATCCTTTATGAAGAAAGTACAAACATACTTATTACAGGAGATACTTTATTTTATGATTGCTATGGAAGAACTGATTTAGAAAGTGGCAATATAAATGAGATGAAAGAAAGTTTGAATAAAATATTTGAAAATTTTAAAGAAGATACAAAAGTTTATCCTGGGCATGGTATTGGTGGAAAATTAGAAGATATAAAGAAAAGAATTGAAAATAATAGGTTATAGAAAATATAAGGTGAATTATATGTCAAGGTTTAAAGAAATATTAGATGAAGAAATGAAAAAAGATTATATGATAAAACTACAATTATTTATTGATGAAGAATATAAAAGAACAACGGTTTTTCCAGAAAGAAAAAACATTATGAATGCTTTAAGTTATACACCATATGAAAGCGTTAAAGTAGTAATTGTTGGGCAAGATCCTTATCATGGAGTTGGTCAAGCACATGGTTTATGTTTTTCTGTAAATCCGGGAATAAAAACACCACCATCTCTTGTAAATATGTATAAAGAGCTTAGCAGGGATTTAGGTTGTTATATTCCGAATAATGGTTATCTTGTTAAATGGGCTAAACAAGGAGTTCTGATGCTTAATAGTGTACTTACTGTACAAGAAGATAAGGCTGGAAGTCATAGAGGTAAAGGTTGGGAAAGATTTACTGATAGAATAATAGAAGAAATAAATAAAAAGGATGAACCTGTTGTATTTTTATTATGGGGAAACTATGCGAAAGAAAAAGGAAGACATATAACAAATTCTAAGCATTTAGTACTTTCAACATCTCATCCAAGCCCTCTTTCAGCAAGAAGCGGATTTGAGGGATGTTCACATTTTTCAAAAGCAAATGCTTTTCTAAAGGAAAAAGGAATTGAACCGATAGACTGGCAAATAGAAAACATATAACAAAAAAACATCAATTGATACAGCGACAGTGGATAGATACATAAAAAACAAGGCGCATCTTCGCGTCTAATAAAAGTTTAAGACGCAAATGATACCAAATATGCGTCTTAAACTTTTTAAATAATTATAAAAAAGGTTGTAAAAGTTTCAGAAAAAGAAAGAAAAAGTTGTAAAAATTTTGATGAAACTTCAACCAACTATTGAATAAATTTTAAGAAACAGCCGATTTTTACACCTAATGACAGTAAATCGTAACTATATTCAACGTGTTTTAATGTATTTGACTAAGAAATAGGTATACAATAAACATGGCTTAAACTTTAGGTACTAAGGCTTTTGATGAGCGATGTACTTATTTGCATCTCATAATTTTTAACTGTTAAAACAATCATTGACAAAGTTTACATAATGCTATATAATAATAGCATTATGATTGTATGTCCTTTTAAAAACTATTATAGGGAGAGTGAATTAGGTGTATTATCTTGTTATTGCATTAATTGTTATTGTAACAATTAATGTTGTTTTGACTATGTTCAGATTGCCTAAAAATAAAATGAATAAAAAAAGATGGAGGGTGTTAAATAGAAATGTACTTGCGTGTTTGTTGTCCGTGCTTTTTTTCTTTGTATGCACATTCCACTATAGCATTGATTTATCTGCCAAAAGATCAGAAGCCATAGTTAATATTTTATTAGAACCATTAATTCCAAACAGTGCAACATATCTTTTCGATACAGGAACTGAGATATATTATAAATCAAACGGTAATATTATGAGTAATGATTCAAAAGAAGTAATAATAATTGAAAGCAACTTGATTGAACCACAAATTTTAGAATATGAAATTGAATATGTGCATCGGCATGAAAGGTTTTGGAAAATATTCTTAGGCAAAAAGATTAAAGAAAAACAAAAACTGTATAAGCTATACATTCCAACGGATGGGGAAATATCAGAAGGAAGTAAAAAAAATAACTATTAATAAAAACTGAAGGGAGATTACTGTAATGAGAATTGATATTGTATTTTTTTTAATAATGTTAGCAATGTTTTCCTGTGTAATATTTGCAATAGGTATAATTATTAGGGGGGTTGTAAAAAAAGAATGGAAGATTAGACGCTTAATAAAACTTTCTGTTCTAACTTTAACCTGCGTCTTGATTAGTAGTTTTTTAATAGGTGAATGCAACAATTATAAAATGAACATTAAAGAAGATGGAAGAGAAGCAGTACAAAAAGTAAAGCTGGAAAGTTTTAATGAAAGTAATATTTATATATTTGAATCTTACGATGACAAAATATATTATTGTTACAACGGAGGATACTCTTCAAGCGCAATACCTACAGACCAAACAAAAATAATTGAAACAGCGGCAGGTGATGAACCACTATTGATTGAATATAACATCATGCATAAAAACAGTGATAAAAACTGGCTGTACAAAATTCTTGGATTTAGTACCTTTGATTACAAAACAAAAGGATATGAAATATATATTCAAAAGAGCGGGATAATTAAAGGAGCAGTTAAAGAATAAAACAATTGGACTATTGATAAAATAATATTTATCAATAGTCCTTTTTCTATTTTAGAAGTTAAAAAAGAATAAATTTAAAAAATATTGACTATATTAGAATGTTATAATATACTAATGAATATAATTATAATATTGTATATAGGAGGTGAATAATGAAAAAAGAAATAGTCATAGTGGGGGGAGTTGCAGGAGGAGCAACAGCAGCAACAAGAATAAGAAGAATGGATGAAAATGCAAATATAACAATATATGAGCAAGGTGAATATGTATCTTTTGCAAATTGTGGGTTGCCTTATTATATTGGAGGAGAAATAGAAAAAAAGCAAGATCTTTTGTTACAAACACCGACGGGATTTAAGAAAAGGTATAATATTGATGTTAAAGTCAAACATAAGGTTATAAAAATAGATGAAGAAAACTCAAGAGTAAAAGTTTTAAATATAGAAAAGGGAATAGAAGAATATAAAGCTTATGATAAGTTAATATTGTCTACAGGAGCAGAACCTATAAATATATTTAAGGATGTAAATACAATTAGAAATATACCAGATATTGAAGCAGTAAAGAATAGACTTGATAATGCGAAATCTGCTGTAGTTATCGGTGGCGGATATATTGGAATTGAAATGGCTGAGAATATTTATAAAAAAGGAATTAAAGTTACTGTTATTGAAAAAAGTGACCATTTAATCACATCAATAGATAAAGAGATGGCAAACATACTTCATAAGTATTTAGAAAACAAAGGTGTAAAATTATTACTAAATACAACTGTTAAAACAGTAGAAAAAAACACAGTAACATTAGAAGATGGTGAAGAAATAAAAGCAGATGTTGTAATATCAGCAATAGGAGTTAAACCAGATATAAAGCTAATAGAAGGAAC
>CAYXLQ010000033.1:0-12026 GCA_964465775.1 uncultured Clostridiaceae bacterium | reverse complement strand
ATTCTGTAAACATTACATAAAATTTGTAAAAAGGATTGCAAATCAAAACGAAATAGTGTAGAATAAGGTAGAAGAATAAAAGGGTATACAAAAAAACCTTTAAAATATTTAGTAAATGGGGTAATACAATGGAACTAATTATTCAAGATTTTATAGAATACTTAAAAAGTAGACAAGTATCAAAAAACACACTTGTATCATATGAAAGAGATATCAACCAATTGGTAACTCATTTAAATGACGTTGATAAAAAAATGATAGAAGCAACAAAAGATGATTTACAAAACTATGTTGTATACATGCAAACAGTTGGAAAGTCAAATGCGACGATATCAAGAAGTGTAGCTTCAATAAAAGCTTTCTATAAGTATTTATTAAAAAATAAAATTGTTGAAGAGAACATAACTGAAGAAGTAATTGCACCTAAAGTAGAAAAGAGAGAATTATCAATTCTTACTACAAAAGAAATTGAAAATTTATTAGAACAACCAAGTACTTCTGACTTGAAAGGTCAAAGAGATAAAGCAATGCTTGAAGTTCTTTATGCAACTGGAATTAGAGTAACTGAACTTATATCTATAAGAATGCTAGATGTGAATATTAATTCGGGTTACATTAAAGTTAAAAAGAAAAACAAAGAGAGAACAATTCCATTAGGAAACGTAGCATTGAAGTATTTAAAAGAATATATTGAAAATGTTAGACCACTTTTAATAAAAACAGAAGAAGAAGAAACACTGTTTATAAATGCAAATGGTCAAAAAATGACAAGGCAAGGTTTCTGGAAGATATTAAAACAATATAAAGAGCAAGCAAAGATAGATAAAGAATTAACACCACATACAATTAGGCATTCATTTGCAGTACATCTATTACAAAATGGAGCAGAAGTTAAAATGGTGCAAGAAATTCTAGGACATACAGATGTTGCATCAACATTAATGTATACACAGATGGCTGACATGAAATTAAGGGATGAATACTTAAAAGCACATCCTAGAGGATAAAAAATAAAAGTATAATCGGATACCAAAAGGTATTCGTTTTGTCTTTTTAGGAGGGAACAATGAGAAATATAAAACTAGTAATAGAATACTCTGGAAGCAATTTTTTTGGCTGGCAGAAACAAGCAGGTAAAAGAACAATACAAGAAGAAATAGAAAGAGTTTTAGAACATATATTAAAAGAAAAAACCAAAATAATTGGAGCCGGAAGAACAGATGCGGGAGTACATGCTATGGGACAAGTAGCTAACTTTTATACAGATAAAAGTATAAAATGTGCAGAACTACTAATGGCTATAAATAGTATTATAGAAAAGGATATAACAATACTAAGTGTTGAAGATGTGGATAATGACTTTCATGCAAGGAAATCTGCGACTGCAAAACATTATAGGTATATTGTTAATAATTCGAAAATACATTCTGCGTTAAATCAAAACAGAGAAATGTTATTTAAATATAATTTGGATATTGAAGTCATGAATATTGCAAAAAACGACTTATTGGGTAAACATGATTTTGTTGCATTTAAAGCTGCTGGAAGTAATGTTTCTAATACAGAAAGAACTATATATGAATTAAAAATAAACAAGTTAGGGAATCGAATAGTATTCGATATTGTTGGTAATGGATTCATGTATAATATGGTAAGGATAATTGTGGGAACACTACTTGATATTGGTTCTGGAAAGTTAGAGATATCCACAATAAAGAAAATGATAGAAAAGGGAGAGAGAACCCTTGGCGGGCAAACTGTACCACCGGATGGTTTATATATGGTTAGTGTAAAATACTAACAAATAACCAATAAATGTAAATATACAGAGGTTAACACATATAACTTTACATAAAATAAAGAAAAGTGCGGAAAAAGGCTTGACTTAATATGAAGGATTTAATATAATAACAGAGCAAGGATCAATGTTTTAATCTTTCCATATTTGGAAGATTATAAGGTAACAGTGTGTTACTATATAATAAATTATAATATTTAAGGAGGACTTTTATATGCAAACTGCTATAACTGAGACTATCACTCGAAACCCAATAACTTGCGAGCTACAAGGAATGTTAACAAATCATGGAGATCGGCCACATCATGTGCTTCATGTAATTGTTTATTGTTCCGGAAAGGTTATTGAAGAGAATGAGTTTGTAATTTATGCGAACGAGCCTGTATCAAAAATTGAGGGAAAGATAGAAAAGTTAAAGGAAAGAAAAGTTTATCCTACGATCAAAATTAAGAATATTGAAAATCTAAACGGAAAGTGGCATTTGAAACTATCAGTTTAAGTTTTAAAAAATATAAGCCTAGCTATTGTATAGCTAGGCTTTTTATGATATAATAAATCGGCTTATGTAATATAAGTAAATACACACATAAATATTGTTTGTACTTCTCTCCTTTAAATAGGAGCACACAAATTTTTGATATTTATGGAGGAATGTAAGAAGGAGGAATTTTAAAATGTCAATTATACCGATGAGATCATTACTAGAAGCAGGTGTACACTTTGGTCACCAAACAAGAAGATGGGATCCAAGAATGGCGCCGTATATCTTTACAGCAAGAAATGGAATATATATTTTAGACTTGCAAAAAACACTTAAAAAGGTGAAAGAAGCTTACGAATTAGTGGCTAAAACAGTAGAAGAAGGTGGAGTAATTCTTTTTGTAGGAACAAAGAGACAAGTTTCAGAATGCATTAAAGATGAAGCAGAAAGATGTGGGATGTACTACATTAACAGTAGATGGTTAGGTGGAACACTTACAAACTTCTCTACAATTAAAAAAAGAATAGCAAGATTAAAACAACTTGAATTAATGGAACAAGATGGAACATTTGATGTGCTTCCAAAAAAAGAAGTTATTGGATTAAAAGCAGAAATGGATAAACTTGAAAGAAATTTAGGTGGGATTAAAGAAATGCCTAAATTACCATCAGTTATTTTCTTGGTTGATTCTAAAAAAGAATTTATTTGTACGAAAGAAGCAAGAAAATTAGGAATACCAACAATAGGATTAATTGATTCTAATTGTAATCCAGATGATGTTGATCACGTAATTCCAGGAAATGATGATGCTGTTAGGGCAGTAAAACTTATTGCTGCAAAGATAGCAGACGCAGTTATTCATGGTCAAACAGGAGAAGCTCCTGCAGTATTTGAAGAAGAAGAAGAAACTTCAATGGAACAATTAGTAAAAGAAGTAGGAGAAGATAAAATAGAAAGAAAGCCTAGAAGACCAAGACAACAAAGAGACGATAGAAGAGAGTATAATTCAGAAAATAGAAGAGAATATAAAAGAGAAGATGTAGCAAAGGAAACAACTCAAAACAAATAATTGAAGGGGGTAAAAGATATGATAACAGCAGAGCAAGTAAAAGAATTAAGAGAATTAACTAGTGCGGGAATAATGGATTGTAAAAAAGTACTAGTTGAAACAGATGGAGATGTGAAGAAAGCAGTTGATCTTCTTCGTGAAAGAGGAGTAGCCCAAGCGGCTAAAAAAGCTGGAAGAATTGCATCAGAAGGATTAGTTGAATCATATATTCATAATGGGAAATATGGAGCAATGGTAGAAGTAAATAGCGAAACAGACTTTGTATCTAAGAACGAAGAGTTTATAACATTTGTAAGAGATATAGCAATGCATGTTGCAGCTATGAACCCACAATATGTATCAAGAGAAGAAGTACCAGCTTCAGTTTTAGAAGCAGAAAAAGAAATAATTAAACAACAAGCTTTAAATGAAGGTAAGCCTGAAGCTGTTGTTGAAAAAATGGTAGAAGGAAGACTTAATAAATACTTGGCAGACATTTGTTTATTAGATCAACCATTTGTAAAAGATCAAGATAAAACAGTAAAAGAATTATTAACAGAAAAAATTGCAAGAATAGGCGAAAATATAGTTATAAGAAGATTTGTTCGTTTTGAAAGAGGCGAAGGAATAGAGAAAAAAGAAGAAGACTTTGCACAAGAAGTTATGAAACAAATCAATGGATAATAAAAAGAGAGAGAATAAGCTCTCTTTTTTTATGTAATAATAGATTTGGGAAATAATAAATACTCAAAGTTATTACCAGTTTTATTTAAGAAATAAAACTGTTTTTCTATTTTAAAGGGCGTAAAAATACTTGATTTTAGCATAATATATAGTATAATAGAAATAGTTATTTAGTAAGAAAGATATGAGGGGAAATATATGAATTATGATTTAATTGAGAATAAAATGAAAGAAAGAATAGGATATTTAGATAATGAGTTTTCAGCTATAAGAGCAGGGAGAGCAAATCCTCAAATTTTAAATAAAATAATGGTGGAATACTACGGTGCATCTACACCACTTAATCAGGTTGCAGCAATTTCAGTGCCAGAACCAAGACAAATAATGATAACACCATGGGATAAAACTTTACTTGGAGAAATTAATAAAGCACTTCAGGTTGCAGATTTAGGGATTAATCCAATGAATGATGGGAACGGTATTAGACTTACATTTCCAGAACTTAATGAAGAAAGAAGAAAAGAAATTGTTAAATCAGTGAAAACAATGGGAGAAGAAACTAAAGTTTCTATAAGAAACATTAGAAGAGAATTTATTGATGAAGCTAAAAAACAAGAAAAGTCTTCGGAAATTAGTGAAGATGAATTAAGAGTAATAGAAGAAAAGATTCAAAAAATAACAGATAAGTATATCACAAAAATAGATGAAGTGGTTGTAAAAAAATCTGAAGAAATAATGGAAGTTTAATGAAAGTAGGAGCTATGAA
The DNA here is from genome assembly GCA_964465775.1 of uncultured Clostridiaceae bacterium. Lineage (GTDB taxonomy): Bacteria > Bacillota > Clostridia > TANB77 > CAG-465 > CALXJE01. The sequence continues at coordinate 7,249 of CAYXLQ010000033.1, read as the reverse complement.
AAAAAGAATTGTATCAGGATTGGTGTTTGCAATACTAGGAGTGACAATAGTATTTATAAAAAACCCACTATTAGATAGTATATTTGTAACACTTTTAGCTCTTATTGCAGGTTTTGAATTTTTAAGAGCATTTAAAAAAAAGGGGTATAATCCAATAAGCTGGATTACTTACGCGGGTTGTTTAGCTATAATGCTTATTGGTAATTTTATATCGGAAGAGTATAAAATATTAATATATAAAATGGGAATATCAATATTTATAGTTTCAATATTTACGTATTTGGTAATACCTAAATTAAATAGAACAGTAAAGGATATAGCTATAACAGTTTTATCTTTAGTTTATATACCAATGTTGTTTTCAATTATAAAACTAATACTTATGTTAGAAAATGGAAGGCTTTTAATTTGGTATGTAATTCTTGGCGCTTTTGCAAGCGATACTTTTGCGTTTTTTGTGGGTTGTAATTGGGGGAAAAATAAATTATGTCCTAATATAAGTCCGAATAAAACAAGAGAGGGAGCCTTAGGAGGAATAGCAGGAGTAATAATCTCATACATAATACTTACAATAGTTGTAAACAATTATCTGAATGTCAACATGAATTTATATTATTGGATTCTTATTGCTATTGTTGCAAGTATTACAGGACAACTTGGAGATTTAACAGCATCCTCAATTAAAAGATATTGTGGGATAAAAGATTTTAGTAATTTAATACCAGGACATGGAGGAATATTAGACAGATTTGATAGTTTAATGTTTGTTGCTCCAATTGTGTATATATTTATAAAATTATATATATAATGTTAATAGTAAAAGAAAGAATTAAGGGTGAAAAGTTTGGGGATAATATTAACAATTATTAAACTAGTAATAATACTTGGCGTGGTAGCCACAGTTCATGAGTTTGGTCATTTTATTTTTGCAAAACTATTTAAAATGAAGGTAGATGAATTTGCAATTGGATTTGGAAAGGCTATTTGGAGTAAAGAATATAAAGGCACAAAGTTTTCTCTTAGAATTCTTCCGCTTGGTGGTTATTGTGCTATAGATGGTGAAGAAGGAACTTCAGATGATCCAAATGCATTTTGTAATAGTAGTTGGTGGAAAAGAATAATAGTACTTGTGGCAGGAGTCATATTTAATGCTATTTTAGCAAGTATAATTTTCATTTCAATTCACTTGCCAGGAACAACGAATACAAACAAAATTATTAAAGTAGAAAAAGATACTGTAGCATATGAAATAGGATTAAAAGAAAACGATACTATTAAAAGTATAAATAATAAGAAAATCAGAATAATACAGGATATTATATTGTTTAAAGATATATCAAAAAATGATATAACAATAAAAATTGAAAGAGATGGAAGACAAAAAGAGATAACCACAGACTTATTAGTAAAAGAGATAGGATATATTGGAGTGTATTTTGACCCTAATAAAGAAGAAATCACAAGTAAGATAAACATTGTAGAAGGTGGAAGTGCAGCTCAAAAAGCAGGACTTCGCGCAGGAGATGTTATTACAAGTGTGGATGGAATAAAAACAAACCTTTCTAAAGATGTAATAGAAATAGTTTATAATAATCCGGGTAAAAAAATGGATATAACAATTGAAAGGGATGGTAAGGAAACAAATAAAACTATTACACCTAAAACAAAGAAAGTCTTTAACATTGGTAATTTTGCAACGGAGGAAGTAGATACTAATTTATATTATGCGGTTTGTAAGGCGGGAACTAGCATAAAACAGATAGTAGGTTCATATGTAGACTTATTTAAAGGTAACGTTAATATAAATCAATTGTCAGGAATTGTTGGAATGGGAGAAGTTGTTTCTAAAACAGAAGGAATATTAGAATTTTTAAATATGCTTGCAATTATTTCTTTTGCAGTAGGTATTGCAAACATATTACCATTTCCACCGCTTGATGGAGGCAAGGTAGTACTTGTCTTGTCAGAAGTGATAACAAGGAAAAAGGTATCATATAAATTAGAAGCGATACTTAGTTACATAGGACTTGCAATTCTTATATTACTTACACTATACGTTACATATAACGATATTGTTAGAATATTTTAGTTTATATATAAATGAGTGAGAAATAAAGTCCAAAATGATATATCGTTTTGGATTTTATTTTAAGAAAGCAAAAAGAAGAGGAGGCATATATTAAGTGAAAACTATAAAAGATTTGTTTAGCAAAGCTCTTTCTAGTAGTAATACAATAAATGAACTCGTTGTGGAAGAAGTAAAATTCTCAAAAAAGCAAAATGCTGCTATTATTTATGTAATTATTGATAGAAAAGTAAACCCAATAGATTTTTTTATGTTAGAAAAAAAAGCAGTAGAATTATTTTCTTTAAAAAAGTTTATTATTAATACTATTATAAAAGAAAAAAGTTTATATATAGATAAGGAAGATATAGAAAGAGTTATAGAATATATATGTTTGACAAATGATTACTTAAGACCATTGTTAACGGATGTAAAAATTGGAGTAGAAGAAGAAGACGTAATTATAGAGTTGAAAATGGTAGGAGCAAAATTTTTAAAGCTTAAAAAAGTTAATAAAAATATAGAAAAGTATTTAGAAGATTTTTTTGGGGTAAGCAAAAAAATAAAAATTATAGATTCAGAGGATGCGAAAAAAACACATAAGGAAGAAACAAATAAAAAAAGTACACATGTAAAAATAGAAGCAATGAAAGAAACAAAAAAAGATGCTAAAAATAAAGAGAAAACTTTAAATGAAAAGGATTCGGAAGAGAAAACTCCAATCATATACGGTAAAAACATTTCAAAAGAATCAATAGTTGAAATAGATTCAATTACTCAAGATGATGGTAAAGCCTGTATTACAGGTGAAATAATATCTTTTAATAAAAGAGAGACTAAATCGGGGAAGATACTTTTGATACTTGATGTGTATGATAAGACAAGCACTATATCATGCAAAGCATTTTTAGATGCCAAAAAAGCAGATGATGTTTTATCAAGACTAAAGGAAGGTATGTATATAAAAGCACTGGGTAGACTGCAATATGATATGTATTCAAAAGAGCTTACAATAATGCTTAATGCTATTACCGAGATCCAAAATGCAAGGCTAAATCGAACAGATATTGCTGAGGAAAAGAGGGTGGAGCTTCACTTACATACTCAGATGAGTTCAATGGATGGAATAAATTCAGCAAAAGACATAGTAAAGCAAGCAATTAAATTTGGGCATAAGGCAGTAGCTATTACAGATCATGGCGTTGTACAAGCTTTTCCAGAAGCATATATGGAAGCATATGATTATAAAGATAAAAAATCCAAAATAAAGGTTATATATGGATTAGAAGGTTATTTGATTTCGGATATCTCTCCTAAATACGAATTACCAGATTCATATGTTGTATTTGATATTGAGACAACTGGATTTGTAGCAGGAACAGATAAGATAACAGAAATAGCAGGAGTTAAAATACAAGATGGACGAATAATTGATAAGTTTAGTACATTTGTAAATCCAGAAAGACCTATACCTAAAGAAGTTCAAAAATTAACAAATATAACAAATGAAATGGTAAAAGATGCTGAAACTATAGAAACTGTTTTACCTAAGTTTAATGAATTTTGTGATGGATCAATTGTAGTTGCTCATAATGCTAAGTTTGATATGTCATTTATAAATTATTTTTCGAATAAATATAAATTAAAAGCCCCTAAATATACAATAGACACATTATCAATTGCCAGAGAGCTTTTTGAATCATATCAAAACCATAAGCTTGGAACTATAGCAGAGAATTTAAAAATAGAATTAGGAGATGCACATAGAGCTATAAATGATGCAAGGGCAACAGCTAAGATTTTCTTAAAAATGGAAGAATTATTAGAAAAAAAAGGTATGAACATAAAGGGATACATTCAAGAATCGGACAAACTTGATTATAAAGCAGGAAGTCCAAATCATATAATACTTTTTGCAAAGAATTACGTTGGGTTAAAAAATTTATATAAACTTGTTTCTATTTCACACCTAAATTATTTTTATAAAAAACCAAGATTACAACGTTCTCTTATTAACAGGTATAGAGAAGGACTTGTTATTGGATCAGCTTGTGAAAGAGGAGAACTTTATGAAGCTGTTTTAAAAAATTACGATGATGAAACAATAGCTGACATAGCTTCGTACTATGATTATTTAGAAGTACAACCAATAGGTAATAATATGTTCCATGTAAACAATGGAACTGTGGAAAATGTGGAAAAGCTACAAGGAATAAACAAAAAAATAATAGAAGTTGGAGAAAAATTAAATTTACCTGTAGTAGCAACAGGAGACGTCCATTTTTTAAATGAAGAAGATGAAATATATAGAAGAATTATAATGGCAGGACAAGGATATGATGATGCAGATAACCAAGCGCCTTTATACTTTAGAACAACACAAGAAATGTTAGATGAATTTAAATATGTTTCAGAAGAAAAAAGAAAAGAATTAGTTATAACTAATCCAAATAAAATTGCAGACATGATTGAAGATATTAAACCAGTTGTAAGTGGTACCTTTAACCCAAAAATCGAAGGTTCAGATGAAGAAGTTGAAGCTATGACATATAAAAAAGCTAGGGAAATATATGGAGAAGATTTACCTGAAATAGTAGAAGCAAGAATAAAAAAAGAACTTAATTCTATAATAACAAATGGCTTTTCAGTTATGTACTTAATTGCTCATAAACTTGTTAAAAAATCAAATGAAGATGGTTATCTGGTGGGTTCTAGGGGCTCTGTAGGTTCATCATTTGTGGCAACCATGACAGGTATTACAGAAGTAAACCCATTGCCAGCACATTATATATGTGAAACATGTAAGTATTCGGAATTTCCAGATACTGTGGTAACTACAGGAATAGATATGGAAAACAAGAAATGTCCTAATTGTTCCTCAGATTTAAAAAAGGATGGAATGGATATTCCATTTGAGACATTTTTAGGATTTGAAGGAGATAAAGTTCCTGATATAGATTTAAACTTTTCAGGTGATTATCAAGTAGTAGCACATGCATATACTGAAGAAATGTTTGGAAAGTCAAAAACCTTTAGAGCAGGAACTATAAGTACCCTTGCGGACAAAACAGCATATGGTTATGTAAAAAAATACTATGATGAACGAGAAAAATACACTTTATCACCGGAGATAAATAGATTAGCAAAAGGTTGCACGGGAATAAAAAGGACAACTGGGCAACATCCAGGTGGAATTATAGTTGTACCAAATGATAAAGAAATATATGATTTCTGTCCAGTGCAAAGACCAGCAGACGATATGAGAACTAAGACAATTACAACACATTTTGATTTCCATTCCATACATGACAATTTATTAAAGCTTGATATATTAGGGCATGATGACCCTACTGTAATTAGGATGCTCCAAGATATGACTGGGGTGGACCCACAAAGTATACCTCTTGATGAAAAAAAAGTAATGTCATTGTTTGATTCAACAAAAGCGTTAGGTGTTGAACCAGAACAAATCAAATCCAAGGTAGGAACTTTTGCAGTTCCGGAATTTGGAACTAAATTTGTAAGACAAATGCTTGTGGATACAAAACCAACAACATTTGGAGAGCTTGTAAGAATTTCTGGTCTCTCTCATGGTACTGATGTTTGGCTTAACAATGCTCAAACATTAATTGAAGAGGGAAAGGCAACGTTAAAAGAAGCGATATGTACAAGAGATGACATCATGATTTATTTAATACAGAAAGGATTAAATCCTAAAACAGCGTTTAATATAATGGAAATTGTAAGAAAAGGAAAGGCTGCCAAGGCACTTACAGATGAAATGGTAGAAGAAATGAGAAAAAACAATGTTCCAGAATGGTATATAGACTCATGTTTTAAAATAAAGTATATGTTTCCTAAAGCACATGCTGCAGCGTATGTAATGATGGCATATAGAATAGCATATTTTAAAGTATATTATGCAGCAGAGTTTTATTCTGTATATTATACGGTAAGAGCAGATAATTTTAGCTCAGACATAATGGTAACTAATAAAAAAGCTATAAAAGAAAGTATAAAAGAATATGAAAGATTACAAAATCCATCACAAACAGAAAAAGATGTCCTTACAATACTTGAAGTAGTAAATGAAATGTTAGAAAGAGGAATTGATTTTTTACCTATTGATATATATAAATCTGATGCAGTGAAGTTTTTAGTTGAAGATGGAAATGTTCGACCACCGCTTTCAGCATTAACGGGATTTGGAACTATAAATGCTAAAAGTTTAGTTAAATCTAGGGAAGAAGATGGAAGATTTTCATCTAAAGAAAACTTAATGCTTAGAGCTAAGCTTGGCAAGGTGGCCTTGGAAATTCTAGAAAAATCAAATTGCTTAAATGGAATGCCAAATTCTGCACAGATGAATTTATTTGATTAATAAAACAAAAATAACTAAAAGAATTGAAAAAACATATAAGCTATTATATAATTATATATATATAAGGAGATGATAATATGAAAGTAATTTTAACAGGAAAACAAATAGATATGACGGATGCAATTCGAGAATTTGTGAATAAAAAAATTCAAAAACTTGATAAGTTTTTTGAGGCATCAACAATTGCAGAAGTAACATTTTCAGCTAAAAAAGCAAAACAAAGAGTAGATTTAATGATTGAATATAAATCGAAAATGTATATTGCAAATGTAGATACACATGATATATATGGTGGACTTGAAGAAGCTATAGAAAAAATAGTAGGTCAAGTAAGAAAAGAAAAAGCAAAATTAGAAAAGTCAAGAAGAGAAAATATAAATATTGTAGTAGAAGAGGAATCTTTAGAACAATAGTTAAATATTATAATTATAAGGAGAGTATTTAATACTCTCCATCTTATTATAATTTTAACGGATTAAAGTAATGTTATAATTGGTTAGCGGCTCTTTCAACTAGCTTTTTAACCATGTTACCACCAATTCTACCAGCATCTTGAGAAGTTAAGTGACCATTATAACCTTGTTTAAGGTCTACACCAACTTCACTAGCAACTTCATATTTCATTTTTTCTAAACCAGCTTTGTTATTTGAAGTACTACCGTTATTGTTTGATCCAGGCATATATATTCACCTCCTATTTTTGTTAATATAAAACAAAAAAATGTTTTATAATATTAATGTGTGAATAAATATAACATTTAATACTGGAAAAAAAATGAAATTTTCAGATAAAATATAAAAAA
>CAYXLQ010000032.1:0-12111 GCA_964465775.1 uncultured Clostridiaceae bacterium | reverse complement strand
AGGTGAGGTGTAAGTAATTTTCATTACTCACACCCCAACATTTGACATTGAGCCCCAATTGTTTTCTATTTATCTATTTTGTTTTGTTACCTGCTCTAATTTTCTCTTAACTTCTCTTTCCTTTATACTTTCTCTTTTATCATAAAGTTTTTTACCCTTACAAACAGCAAGTTCAATTTTAACATTTTGTCCTTTAAAATACATCTTGTATGGTGCTAATGTGAAGCCCCCCTGTTTAATTGTCTGTTGTAATTTAAAAATTTCATCTTTGTGTAATAACAATTTTCTATCTCTTGTTTCATTTACATTATTAATATTTCCATTTTCATAATGTGATATATACATGTTTTTTAATATTACTTCATTATTTCTAATAAGTGCAAAGCTCTCCTTTAAACTAATATTAGATTCTCTTATAGCTTTAACTTCTGTGCCTTTTAATTCTATACCGCACTCTATACTGTCTTTTATTTCATATTTATATTTTAACTCTCTGTTTGTTGCTACTATTTTCATTTTACCACCTTATTTTATTTTCACATACTCATTAATATCAATTTTGTTTTTTAGTATAGCTCTTTCCCAAGCTGAAGCATTAAATAATTCGTTGTGCATATCAAATCTAGCTCCTAATTTATATGAATCATAAATCACATTTGATACTTTTACATCTCCGAGTAGATAGAAGTGTTTTTATTAGTTGTTTTTCTTCCGGCTGTATTTTAATTTTTAAAATGTCATCTGTTTTTCTCTCTTTTATATATCTTTTCTTTATTTCTAATTTATTAAAAGATGCTATTTCTTCTCCTCGTTCTGGTATGTAATCTTCTAGCTTTGCAGTAATGTTTAACTTGTCTTTTGCTTTATTCATTGAATATATATTTATAATTTCTTCTAGTATGTTAAAAAATTCATCCATATCTTCATATGTTTCACCTGGAGTACCTATACAAAATTCTATATTAATACTATTCCACCCTGCATTAAAAATCTTTTTAATTTTTTCAATAAACTCTTTTTTTTCTTCTTTTATAACTATAGTTCTCAATTCTAATTTAAAATTCATTGTGGTTTTTTCAAAAAAGTGTTTTAAAAATTCAATAGCCTCTAATGAAAACTTAGAAAAATCTATTCCATATGGAACTATCCTTATGTCATCACTATTTGTTTTTATATAATATAAAAGTTCGCATAAACTTTGCTCTTTTTCATAATCTATTCCTGTAAGTGATACTTTTTTTATTCCTTGTTTTATAATTCCCTTTTCAATTTTGCACAAACACTCTTCTTTATTTTCTCTCCCAACATCTAATATTATAGTGTAATTTTCTATCTTCATGGATGGAACTATCATATCCCCATAATCTTTAACTATTATACCATTACAAAAAAGTTTAGCAAGATTATTAATATTTTGATATAGATCTTTGTTGTAATAAAACAAATCTATAAACGGTTCCATTAGTTTTATATTGTTAATGTTTGTAGAAAATATAACTATTTTAGGGAAAGAGCCGCTATCTCTATTTTCTTTTTTCAACTTAATTCCTGCAATGTCTATCATATTAAGAACAGTAGTGTATCTAAGAACATCATCTATTACAAATATTAGATAATCCATATTTATTAATTCTTCTCTATTTTCTAATGAATATAACTTTATTTGCTTTCTTTTTAATAACTCTTCAAAGTCTTGCATTGGTGCATAACATCTAGTACAAGATACATTATCAATCATATTTAAATTTTGATAGATCATATTCATTTCATAATCTATAATTCCATCTTCATATACTCCAGGATAGCATAAGGCCACCTTTGTTTTATTATTACTATTTTTAATTATCTGATTTACTTCTCCACCTACATATCTAATAGGTTGTTTTATATGTCTCATTTCTTTGCTAGTTATCATTATCATGTTTTCTCCTTTTTTGTTATTCTAGTAGATATTTTTCCCATGTTATATTGGCTCCATATTTTACACTTTGAAAAGAATCTCTAAGGACATTTATAAGTAATTGCATTTTATCTTTTATAGCTCCTAATTTATCTGTATAGTATAATGGTTCACTAACTGCTGTCATCGTATCTGCAAACACTTCTGCTCTATCTTCTTTATCAGAAGACTTTGAATAAATGGTTACAAAGTAAGCTCCTTCACCCTGCTCATATCCATATACATATTTTGAGTCAAGTAATGCTAGATTACTTATATAGCTAAAGTGTTGCGGATTGACTTTTTCCCAATCATTATATAACTGAGTTATGTCAAATTCCAGCTTCATATAATATTCTAATATATGATACATTTCATGATGCACTGAATGTTTTACTTTTTCTATCTTTTCAGTATTACTCAAATAAATTTTAAAGTTATTATTTGAATCTCTAGTAGCAAGAGCTATATTGTTGTTTAAGAAATAGTTTACTAGACATATCTCTACATTATAATCTCTTATTTGAATTTCTTTTAATATGTTGTTTGGATATAGTTCTAAACAATTAATAAGTTCTATTAACATTAAGTTTATCTCTTTTGGCTCATATATTGTTTTTGCATTAATTGTTTTTGTAATATACTCTGTACCATCTCCATAAACAACATCTATTCCATATACTCTTTTAATTTCTTCTACAAGTTCTATATTGCTACTCATCTTATTCTCTTCTATATTTGCCTTCTCTATAACTAATGGATTTATTTTTTTAACTATGCCATAGTCTATTTGTTCTCTTTTTCCTATTTCACTTTTTCCATCTAGTATTATAAAAATGATGGTTATAGTAGATAACAAAATTACGAAAATAGAAATGGTTATAAATAATGAGTATCTTCTTTTTCCATTATTCCTCATTCGATGCGCCCTCCTTGTCGTCCAGGAATTCTTGTTCCATTCCTTTTTTAATATAGTCTACATCTATAACTTTTTCTGCCAATTCTCTTTTATTTATACTTAGACCTTTATCTCCATTCAAAATATCAATTCTTTCTACCTTATCGCTTTTATTCCATCTTTTTATTATATCTATTGTTTTTACAATTCCTTCTATATTTTGGTTTTCTGCCTCTAATAGAATTTTAATTTGATCTGGTAATAATAAAAGCTTAGAATATTCATATCTAGATTTTATTTTTATATCTTTTATATTGTTATCTAGCAATAATCTTTTTGTTTCTATATTAATACTATTATTCATTGATAATTTACGTTCTTCTAAGTTTTCATCTATAAATTCAGTGTTTTTATTATTTGATTTGAATATTATATCAACACCTTCAATTTTCATATCAAATTTATATATGCCTCCTTCGTATGAAGGTATATAATTAGCGTTAGTTATATTGTATTCCTTAGCATTATACTTCTCTTTTACATACTTTTCCAAATTAGTTTTTGCAATATAGTATGAAATAGGGTTACTATTTACTAAATTATTTAGCATCAATGGAACAATTAACGCAAAAATGACTCCTACTATATATCCTATTTTTTTATAATACTTTATAAACTTTCTGTGCATATAATTTTCATAAAGTAATTTTAGGATATATCCCGTTATGCTACCAAAGATTATCATTGCAGAAGAATAAATTGAAAGCAAAATAACCATCCATGTTATTTTTGCTTCTAATAAAAACCCAAATACCAAAATTGTTATAAATCCAAATATAGTTGTTTCAATTGGTCTTTTAAATAGCATTCTTCCTATTATTCCAAGTATATATAACATTGGTATCATTCGCACAAAAGTGTTACCAAACACAGTTAGATAACATGCAAACAACACAAAACATATATAAACAAAAGCTTCTGTATATATGGTTTTTCTCTCTTTTTTTGTTAAATAAATATCCGACATATTTCGTATCTCCTACGATAATCATTATACAAGAAAGATAAAAATAAAGCAATCTAATTTTTTTATTTAGATTGCTTTATTTCCTTCAAATTATTAAATTCTTTTATATTAGTTTTACATTTAATTTAAACATGTTTTTTATGCTAAATTCCATATAGTTAAGTGGCGTCTTTTTTTCTATATCTTTACTTAAAATAATGTCTTCTTCATAAATCTTTTCGTTATCTACATATAACTCTATCTTTCCAAGGTTATATCCTTTTTTAATGGGCGCATGAATTATCGGAAGTATAGTTTGCTTTATATATATTTTCTCATACTCTTCTTCTGTTAATGCCACTTTCATTTCTCTTGTTATATATTTTTCATAATAATTAACCTTGCCTTTAACTATTGGTATATTAATATACCAATTCATATTTTTAGAAATATCTTTCATCGAATAGTTATTAAGCCCATATTCCAAAAGCGTTTTTGCATCATCAAAACGTATATCAGTAGTTTCTGCTCCAAGCACAACAGTTATAACTCTAAACCCATTTCTTGTTGCAGAAGCTATAAGGCAACGATTTGCTCCATTTGTAAATCCTGTTTTTCCACCATCAGTATGAGCATATGTACGAAGTAATCGATTTGTATTAGAAAAATATTTTTGTGTATTACCAAACTTAACTTCTATAGCATTTGTACCTACAATCTTATTTATTGTATTATTACTTAATGCATACTTTGTTATAATTGCCATATCATAAGCCGTACTATAATGCCCTTCAGCATCTAGTCCATGTGGATTTTTAAAAGCACTATCTTTTGCTCCTATTTCTTTAGCTTTTTCAGTCATCATATTTCCAAAGCTTGCAATATCTCCACCTATATATTCACCAAGCGCATATGCACAGTCGTTTCCTGATTCTAAAAGCATTCCATACATTAAGGCTTCCACTGTTATTTTATCTCCTTTTTTCATACCAATAGTAGAACCCCCAATAACCGAAGACGCCGTTTTTATTGTTACTATATCTGACATTTTAGTATTTTCAACTACAACTACTGCAGTAATCATTTTTGTTAAACTTGCTATTTTTCTTTTAGCATATCCTTCTTTTTCATATAATACTCTACCATTTTCTGCATCAATAACAATTGCAGCCAAAGATTTTAGTTTTAGTTCTTTTTTTATATTTGTTGTTACATTTGCATAGATCGTATTTAGAGTTATTGATATAAATATAAGTAGTAATATTACTTTTACCAAACTGGTTTTTAATTTTATATTCATTGTATCCTTGCACCTCTATCTTAAATATATGCAAAAAAAGAAGATGGCATTACACCATCTTTATAAAAGGGGATTTTATTTATCGCTCCATACTACTGCTCTAAGTCCATATGGGCATCCGTACGGTTCATTTGTATATATTGTTCCAACTCCTGAGCTAGAATACTTTTTATTTATAAATATTCGAGTAAGTGAATAACAAGAACCAAATACTGTTTTATCCATAGTTGTTACTGAAGCTGGTATTGTTATTGCTGGCAGCGTTGTACAAGCTCCAAATGCTTGATAATCTATTCTGCTTACCGAACTTGGTATGTTTACTGACTTTAAGGCTGTCCTATTATATACTGCATAAGTTCCTATTGTTGTTACCGTATCAGGAACTGATAGAGAAGTTAGTGAGCTTAAGGTTCCTAAAACAGTAACCAGAGTTTTTTCATCATTCATTAAAAGACAATTATCTTTAGTAGTATATTTATCATTTAATGATGTGTCTATATTAACAATTGCACTATTATATGCAAATAATGCATGAATATCTGTAACCCCACTACCAATAGCTATATTAGTAAGTTTTGTACAACCATTAAAGACATATGTGTTAAATTTAGTAACATTCAAAAGTGGTGTGATGCTTATTACATTACTACATCCACTAAATGCCTGTGAATTTAAGGTTGTAAGAGCCGATGGCAATTTTATAGTTGTTATATTTCTACATCCGTTAAATGCATAACCTGTAATTGTTGTTATGTTGGTATTTGATAAATCAACTGTACCTGTTAAACTTGCTCCTTTGAGCGAAAATGCATAACCTTCTATTTCATTAACAGTACTTGGCACTGTAAAAGATGTTCCTGTTCCTAAATACATAATAAGTTTTTCTGGATTTCCACTTGCTCCTTTAGTATATATTGATCCACCACTTACTGTGTAGTTTGCATTTGAACTATCAATATTAACAGTTGTAAGGTTTGTAAGACCCGTAAAGACTCTATAGTCAAATGCATTAAATGTTTTTGGTAAATTAATTGTTGTTAAACTAATACGCCCAGAGAGTGCTCCAGCTGATATACTTGTAACTCCTTCTGGTACATTTAATGTTGTTGCTCCATTTATAGCCTCTGATAATATTGCTATTATTTTTGTTTTTCCTTTGTTATATAAGATATGACCATTCTCATCTGTTTCTAAATATTGATTATTACTATCTACTAATATTGTACTTAAATTAGTACACCCATAAAAAGCATTTGCCCCTATTGAATTTACATTTTTAGGTATAGTTATTTCTGTTAAATTAGTACAGTTTGAAAATGCATTATCACTAATAGTAGTTAAGCTGTCTGGTAATGTTATACTTGTAAGTCCTATACAACTATTAAATGCATATGAACCTATATTTTTTATCTTGCTTGGTAATGTTATATTGTTAAGTTTTGAACAAGCGTTAAATGTGTATGATGGTATTACCGTTATTTCAGATGATAAAGTTATATTCGTAAGATTTCCACATCCATAAAAAGCATATGTTCCTATTGTTGTTACTGTATTAGGCATTGTTACATTAGTAACTTTTGAACAATTACGAAAAGTTTCACTACCAATTGTAGTAAGCCCATTTGGCAGTGCAATACTTGTTAAACTTGAATTTGAACAACCATAAAAAGCTCTATTCCCTATAGTTCTTAAATCGCTATTTCCAAGTATATCCGTTTGAAAAGTTACATTTTTAAGTGTTGTGTTGCTTTCAAAAGCAGATACACCTATACTCTTTACTTTATTATGAATTACTAAGTCTGTAATATTGGCCTTATAATATGCGTTATCTCCTATATTATAAACATCCGGATTAGATTGTGGAATAGTTAATATTCCCGAATTTATAAATGACATTCCAAACTCACTTGAATATATAGTATTATCATAAAAGCCTGGTTTTCTGTTTGTTGCATAAATGCCTACTTGTTCTGCCCAATTCATTTGATTATCATCACTGCCAATAAATTGAATTGATCCTGCTATAACTCTTATTTTTCCTGATAATACATCAGACATACTTGGCATTACTGTTTTTATATTTCCTGTCTTTTTTTGATCATTATATTCAAGCTGTGTTAAATCTGCAAAGAGAGTTTCTTCATTAAAATTTCCTTCTAACATTCTTTCTGCCTTGTAGCTTTGTAATTCTTGCTGTGCTACTTTTAAATCATTTTTAAACTTACCCTCATTAGCCCTATCAATAACCCCGGATCCATTTAATGATAATATTATGGATGTAGCTAATATTATCATAACTATTATTGTTATAACTAATACAATTAATGATATGCCTTTGTTTTTCATGTTTTACCTCCTGAATTTAATATACTCTATTGTAAAATTATACCACATATTGGAATTGTAAGTAATTAAGAGTATAAAAAACACGAATATATATGAAAATATATATTCATGTAATTATTTTGTCATATTATAGAAACATTTGTATAATAAAGTAACTTAAATATATATTTCATAAATAAACATTGTTATATATATTAATTAGATGTAACCATTTTTGCTTCTAACGTAGGTTGAACTGTCGAATTAGTATATATTTGTGTATATGGATAGTATGTTTTTATTTGTTGATAAACTAATTCTTCTATTATTGGTGTTTCTAGTTTATATTGTACTATTATTGGTGTTCCCGAATTATATTGGTTGTTTAAAAATGTTTTAAAAGAACTTACGGTCGTATAATTATTATCTGCAATATAAAATCTCGGATATGAACTTGTACTTTGAAGCCATGCGCTTCCAGAGTCATAACTGCTGCCTGAACCAGATATTTTACCTACATAGTGAGTGCAAAAGCAAGACATTCCAGTTTTATACATCGCACCCATTAACTCATTAGAAATATAGTATTTACTATCTGTTGAATATTTAATCCAATCTTCTGTTCCATCAAACACCTTATATCCAATATTCTGATATAACTTAGCTTTTTTATTAACATTGTCTATTTCTATATAATCTTTTGTCCCGTCTGGTAAGCTTCTTAATGTATATGGGAAATTTATTATATTCCCTTTAAATGGTTCATATATAGTTTGAGAAGTCCCTTCTTCAAGTTGTAAGCCATGAGATAAAAAATCAAGTATTTGTGGCTGATATACTACCAAATATAAAATACCTTCTTCATTACTTTTAATTGTTCTTGGTGTAGATACAGCCCCGGTTGAAGTAACATTTACAACATTTATTCCTGATGGGTTTGTTTTTGTGTTATTTATTCTAATAGCTCTATTTCCAACACTTGGTCTATCAATACTATCTAAATTAAAATCATTTCTAAGTCCAAAAGTATAGTTAGTATTTGCTTTTAACCCGGATATTTCATAATAGTGATATGGCGAAACATATTCATAATTATTTGTATCTAACATTAATTCATCAATAAATAAATTCTTCCCACTAATAATTAAATCAAAATCACTAACACTATTTATTGGACTTGGTGTATCAGGTGAGGGGATTCCTATTTGCTTACTTTTCCCATATATCCTTAAAAATGCACTATCATTATATGTTTTGTCTTGTGATATGTTTGTTCCTGATAAATTTACTTCTTGTAAACTATATCTACTTAATACTTTTCCTGATTCATCAAATATATATTTTCCTATATCTTTTTCAGAAGCATATTTTTTAGTTATTAACCAGTTTTTTATGTACTCTGATATGTTTCCAGTTTCTCCATTTAACTTGTAATCTGCATATGCTAAAGTTGCAGCATCTTGTACTGACTTTAAGTTTGCTTTTTCTACCGCATCTTTTGCTTTATTAGTTATATTGCTAGATGATAACGACACTATCACAGCGCCCGCTATTATTATCATAACTATTATTGTTATAACTAGCACAATTAATGATATTCCTTTGTTTTTCATATTTTCCTCCTGAATTTAACATACTCTATTATGAAATTATACCATATATTAGAATTATTGGTAATTTGGAATTTAAAAAACATGAATATATATCGAAATATATATTCATGTAATTGTTTTGTCATATTATAGAAACTTTTGTATCATAAAACAACTTAAATATCTAGTTCATAAGTTAGAACAGAAAGAAGATTTAAACTAGCTGTTTCTGCTCTTAATATTCTTTTTCCTAAACTTACCATATAGATATTGTTTAATTTTTCAAATATTTCTATATCTTTTTTATCAAAGCCACCTTCTGGACCTATTACAATAGCAAGATTATAGTGCTTTTTGTTTTTAGTTAGTTCATCTTTTAAATTAGATATAACTTCCTTTAATTCTTTATTACTATTTTCGTAAGCAAATATTATTATATCATTATCTGATATATTTGTAAGGAAGCCTTGCTTTTCTTTTATATCAATGATTTCTTCTATAGACACTATATCCGATCTTCCACATTGTTTAGATGCTTCAATGGATATTTTATTAAGTCTATCTAATTTTTTGACTTTATCTTTATCATCTAGTTTAACAACACAATTATATGTAATCATTGGAACTATTTTTTTTGCTCCTAATTCTACTGCCTTTTGTACTACAAATTCCATTTTATCAGATTTAAGATATGACTGGTATAATGTAATGTTTACAATTTCATTTTGTTTAGTATCTTTATCAACTTCGATTATTTCTCCATAAAGAGTATCATTATTCATTTTAATTATTCTTATGGTATAATTGTTAACTTTGATTTTATCACCAATTTTATGGCGTAAAACATTGATGTGGTGAACCTCTGGTCCCCACATCTCAAGTATATTGTTATCTGTTTTAAAATCATTTTCTTTTACAAAAAAGCGTCTTGCCATTATTTTCTATCCCAAAACCCTTTCTTTTTATTTACATCCTCGCTAGTTTCTTCTGCAAATTGTCTTAATATTTCTTTTTGATTTTCTGATAACTTTTTAGGCACTTCTATATTCACTGTAAATTCTAAATTACCTCTTGAATTTCCCCTCACATTTGGAACACCTTTACCTTTTATAGAAAATACAGTTCCGGGATTTGTTCCTTCTGGAATATTAAAATCATAATTACCTTCAAGTGTAGGTACGGTTATAGTTCCCCCTAAGGTAGCTTTAACAAATGGAATATCTATGTCAAGATAAATCTTATTCCCTTGTCTTTTAAATATTTTATGTGGTAATACGGTTACTACAACAAAAAGATCTCCTGCTGGTCCACCTTTTTTACCTGCATCTCCTTCACCTCTAAGAGATATTGCTTGCCCATTATCTATTCCCTGTGGAATATTTATTTCAATTTTTCTGTTCTTTTTTACACTTCCGGTGCCTGTGCAAGTATCACATGGATTCGGATTTATCTTTCCTTCTCCTTTACATTTATCACAAGTTTTTACAGTAGAAAAAGAACCCATTATAGTATTTTGAGTAACTTGAACTCTTCCTGCACCATTGCATTCATCACAAGTTGTCTCTGAAGAACCTTTTTTACCACCGCTACCACTACAAGTAGAACATTCTTCATCACGCATAATAGTTATTTCTTTTGTACATCCAAAAACAGCTTCTTCAAAAGTAAGTTTCATATTATATCTTAAGTCTGCACCTTTAGTAGGTCCACTTTTCTTACGTCCTCCAAAGCCACTAAAAGATCCTCCAAATACACTTCCTAATATGTCTTCTAAATCTATGTCAAATCCCATGCCTCCTGAAGAGAATCCTGAGAAGTCAAATCCTCCCGGACCGCCAAAACCTGCATTTTCAAAGCCATGTCCAAATCTGTCATACTGTTCTTTTTTAGCATTATCTGATAGAACACTGTATGCTTCACTTGCTTCTTTAAATTTTTCTTCTGCAGTTTTTTTATCATCGCCCGTATATGAATCTGGGTGAAATTCTTTCGCTTTTTTTCTATATGCTTTTTTTATTTCATCCTCTGAAGCATCTTTAGAAACACCTAAAACTTCATAGTAATCTCTTTTACTCATACGCTTTCCTTCCTAAATGATAGCGGGAAAGTATTGTTTTTCCCGCCAAACATCTTTATTTATTACATGTATATGCACTTTTATTCTTTAGTATCATCTTCTACTTTATAATCAGCATCATGAACTACATTTTCTGCTCCTTCATTTGCCTCATCTGGATTTGCTCCAGCAGCTGCTTGAGCTTCTGCGTAAAGTTTTTGAGATATTTCATAAAATACAGTTGTTAACTTTTCACTTGCAGATTTGATTGCTTCAACATCTGTTCCTTCAAGTGCTTTTTTAACATTTTCAATTTCAACTTCAACTTTTGATTTCTCTTCTTCAGAAACCTTACCTTCTAATTCTTTTAATGTCTTTTCTGTATTATATACAAGAGAATCTGCGTTGTTTCTAGCCTCAACTTCTTCTTTTCTCTTTTTATCTTCTACTGCATGAGCTTCAGCCTCTTTAACCGCCTTATCAATTTCTTCTTCTGTAAGGTTTGTGCTAGCTGTTATTGCTATCTTTTGCTCATTATTTGTAGCCATATCTTTTGCTGTAACATTAACAATTCCATTCGCATCTATATCAAATGATACTTCTATTTGAGGAACCCCTCTTGGTGCAGGAGGTATACCTGTTAAACTAAATCTTCCTAATGTCTTATTGTATGCTGCAATTTCTCTTTCTCCTTGTAATACGTGAACTTCAACTGATGTTTGACCATCTGCTGCAGTAGAGAATACTTGAGATTTTTTAGATGGTATTGTTGTATTTCTTTCGATAAGCTTAGTAAATACTCCACCATATGTTTCAATTCCTAGAGAAAGTGGTGTTACGTCTAAAAGAACTAAGTCTTTAACTTCTCCTGTAAGTACTCCTCCTTGAATAGCTGCTCCAACGGCAACACATTCATCTGGATTTATTCCTTTATATGGTTCTTTACCAGTAACTCTTTTTACTGTTTCTTGTACTAAAGGTATTCTTGTAGAACC
>CAYXLQ010000031.1:3431-12346 GCA_964465775.1 uncultured Clostridiaceae bacterium | reverse complement strand
CTATAATTTTAAGTTTGCAAAGTAGCGGAATTATAGGAAGGGCGGATGAAGCAGTAAGAAAAAGCAATATTGCAAATAAGAAACAAGCAATAAATATGGCATATGGGGAGTGGATGTTAGATAATCCTAATAAAGTATTTACAGAAGCGGATATAGAAGATTTAAATCAATATTTGCCTGATAATATGCAAGTAAATGGCGATGGGAATATGTTGATAATAGTAGAAGATGGAAAGCCTATAGATCCAGAAGCATTAGATATAATGCCATCAGGTTTTTATTATGTTGGTGGAACAAAAGAAGAAGGCTTTGTAATATCGGATAATAAGCTAGATAGGGGAAGAGGGGTATCACATGAAGTAGCCGCAGAGTTAGAAGGTAATCAATTCGTATGGGTACCAGTAGAAGACTTTAGTAAATTTGTTAGAGAAAATTTCAATTCTAATCAAACAATAAACTTTTCTACAACACCTAAGGAAGCGAATAAATATTTTGAAATATTACCAACTGAGGGAGGAACAAATGAAGTAGACAAAATGTATCAAAGTGTAAAAAAATATAAAGGTTTTTATGTAGCAAGATATGAAGCAGGAATAGCTGAAGGAATGCCATATACTGTATCAGATGTCACAGATACATATGGAAATGGAGAATATAAGCCACGCTCCAAAGCAAATGTTCAAGTATGGAGAAGTATAAGATGGGGTGGAGAATATACGGAAACAGCATCAGATGGAGGACCATGGAATGATGAAGGAAATGGTGCTGTAAAAGTAGCAAGAAACATGTATACTTCATCAGACAATAAAGGAGTGGTTTCACATTTAATATATGGGGTGCAGTGGGACGCAATAATGAGATGGTATAGTAATTCAGGAATAAATGTAGTTAATTGTACTGATTGGGGAAATTATTATAATGCAACTGGAGATGCTGCAGTAGGAGCACAAGCGAATCAAAAAAGTGGAAGCAATGCAGCTTGGAATAAAAAAAACATATATGATATAGCAGGTAATATCAAAGAGTGGACAATGGAAAATTATTCTACAGGAGGTCGTACATATAGAGGCGGTACATATAATGGTGGAGATCCGGCAAGTCATAGGGCAACGTTTTCAGCAAGTTATGGTGATGCTATAGGCTTTAGAATAGCTCTTTACATAAAATAATTAATGTTTTAATAATATTATTATAAAGAATGGTATGGAACTATTATTTAAAAGATATCTATAAGAGAAGTTGTTTTTGACTTCTCTTTTTAATATTTGCATTTTGTTTGTACAAATGACCCTTTAAAAAAAATAGCAACTTAATATTATTTATGCTAGAATTACTTTTAAGTATAAACCGTAAATTGATATATACAATTATTTTAAACTCTGATATAATTATGTACCAAAGGGGGAACAGAATGTGAAAAAAATATTGGTAATTGGTAGTTTAAATATGGATTTAGTTATAGATGTTGATTCTATTCCAAAAGCAGGTGAAACAATATTAGGGGATAAGCTTACTTTAATTCCAGGAGGCAAGGGAGCTAATCAAGCATATGCTATGGGTAAATTAAATGGTAAAGTTAATATGATTGGCGCAGTTGGGAATGATACAAATAAAGAGCAATTACTTAACAACTTATCTTCAGTTAATGTAAATACAAGTGGAGTAGAAGTAATAGAAAATACAGATACAGGAATAGCAGTAATAAGTGTAGACAGGCAAGGTGAAAATTGTATTACAGTTATTCCTGGTGCTAATAATTTAGTAACAAAAGAAAGTATTGATAGAAATATTAATTTAATTGAAGAATCAGACATTATTGTAATGCAATTAGAAATACCTATAGATACGGTATGTTATATTACTAAAATTGCTAAAGAAAAAAACAAATTAATTGTGCTGGATCCGGCGCCAGCAAAAGCAAATTTACCGATTGATTTATATAAAAATATAGATATAATTAAACCAAATGAAGTTGAATTAGAAATAATAAGCGGAATGAAAATAGAAAATGAACAAGATGTTATTAAGGCAGCAAATATAATATTAGATAAAGGTGTAAAAACAGTAATAGCGACTCTTCGGTAAAAATGGTTCTATGTTAGTAACTAAAGATACTGTTAAAAAGTTTAATGCATTAGATGTTAATGTAGTTGATACAACTGCTGCAGGAGATAGTTTTATAGCAGGTTTGGTAGTATCACTAGCAAATAATGAAAGTATAGAAAAAGCAATAAAATATGGAACAATCGTATCGAATATAGTTGTGACAAAAAAAGGGGCACAAAGTTCAATACCAAATATAAATGAAGTAAACGAATTTATAAGAAAAATGGGTGATAAAATATGAAGATAATTATTGATTCGGATCCAGGAATAGATGATGTTGTTGCAATAATACTAGCCATTAAATCGAGAAAGTTTGATATAATGGGTATTACAACTGTTGAAGGTAATTGTAGCCTAGACAATGCAATAAAGAATACTTTTAAAGTTTTAGATTTAGTTGATAGTAACCATATACCAGTATATAAAGGAAGTGGAAAAGCCTTAAATAATAGAAATGTTGATGCTACGGAAGTACATGGTGCAAATGGAATAGGTGGAGTAGACATTAAAGAGTCTAAAAGAAAATGTGAAAAAGAGAGTGCAATTGATTTTTTAATAAAAACAGTTAATGAAAATCCAGGAGAAGTTACAATAGTTGCAATGGGACCACTTACCAATATTGCATATTGTATAATGCAAGATAACAATTTTGTAAAAAACGTTAAAAAATTAGTAATAATGGGTGGAGCTGAAAATGGAGGTAACGTAACAAAATTTGCGGAATTTAATTTTTACAAAGATCCAGAAGCAGCGGATATTGTATTTAAATCAGGATTTAGGGAAGTTATAATGATAGGGTTAGATGTAACAACTAAGTTGCCACTTAGCAAGCCACTAGAACAATTACTAAAAAATATAAATAATGAAGTATCAACATTTATATATGATATTTCTAGAATAGGCGCAAAATTTGATAGAGAAGTGTTAGGTAAGGAAGGATTCATACTAAATGATCCATTAACTATAGCTTATTTATTAGATGAAAATGTTATTAGAATTAAGAATGCTTATGTTAAAATTGAAAAAACGGGAGATAAGATAGGAAAAAGCATAGTTGAAATAGCAGATGAACAAAGTGAATCAAATTGTAAAGTTGCGCATGAAGTAGACTTGAAAAAATTCTATAATATATTATTTTCAAATCTTTTTCCTGACAAGAAAAATGAAATAACAATGGCAATTGGAAAAATTAAAGGTACAATTTAAACTTGTATAACAATGGTTTATGTGATATGTATCTAACAGTTATATTAAATACAATATGGTTGATATTTACAAAGCCATATAATATAATTGTTGGCATAATATTAGGGGGGAATTATGAGGGTATTAATACTTTATGCAAAGGCAGGTAATGGACATTACAAGGCAGCAGAAGCAATAAAAGAAAAATTAGAAGAAACCACAGATGACACAGTGTTTTTTGAGGATGGTTTAGAATATTCTAGTAAGATTATAAATAAGTTAATGGTATCGGGATATGCAAATCTTACTAAATATATGCCAAATGCTTGGGGTGCAATATATTCAAATTCAGATACACAAGAGCGTAGCACTATAAATGAGATAGCTAAACTAGCACATAAAGCTCTAACTATAAGATTAAAAAGAATGCTTAGACAAATAAATCCAGATATTATAATTTCAACACATATGTCGGTATCTAAGATATGTGCGTACTTAAAAAAGAAAGGTAAAACTGAAGCTAAAATTATTACGGTAATGACAGATTATGCTATTCATAATATGTGGGTAGAAGATTATAAATATTATGATAAAATTCTGATGGCGACAGATGAAATGTATGAAGATTGTATTACATACGGAATTGAACAATCGAAATTACGTGTTACAGGAATTCCAACATCATCAGCCTTTTTGCAAAAATATGATAGAACTGAAACTTTAAAAAAACATGGGTTAGAAGATAAACTTACTTGTTTGTTTTTTGCAGGTGGAGGTCAAGGTATCGGAAAATCAAAAGAATATTTTAAAGAAATATTAGAAATGAAAGGCGATTTTCAACTAATGGTTGTCGCAGGAAAAAATGAAAAATTAAAGGAAAAGTATGAAAAGTTAGCAAAAGCATCAAATAAAAAGGTTGTAGTATTGGGCTATACTAATGAAGTACCAGAACTTATGAATATGTGTGATTTTGTAGTTTCAAAACCTGGTGGACTTACATCAACAGAATGTTTAGTTATGAATAAACCATTACTTATTATAAATCCGATACCGGGTCAAGAAGAAAAAAATGCAATATACCTTACAAACAATGGAGTGGCTTTAAGAACCTACGAAGATGAACCAATTTCACATCAGATAAACATACTTATAAATAATAAATTTAGAGTAAATCAAATAATTGAAATGTGCAAACATATTGCAAAACCCAATTCATCACAAGAAATATTAGATATAATTAAGGAAACAAGTGGATTATAAGATTCACTTGTTTTTGTATTTTTCATCAAATTATGTAAATATCTAGTTTTTTATGATATAATATGTTCAAATTAATATAGTAAAAATACAACTAAAAACAGTTGATACGTTTTATGCTATATTAACAATATATAATTATATAAAAAAGGTAATATTAAATCAGATGAAGGTGAATGAAATTAATGAAAGTAGATGCAAAAACAAATAATATGAAGGTGGCTTTTTATACACTTGGATGTAAAGTAAACCAGTATGAAACGAACCTATTAAAAGAACAATTTGAGAAATCAGGATATGAAATAGTTGATAATACAGAAAAGGCAGATATATATTGTATAAATACATGTACTGTAACAAATATGAGTGATAGAAAAACAAGACAAGCTATAAGCAGAATGAAGAAACTTAATGAAAATAGTATAATTATTGTACTTGGATGTTATGTTGAAAGTATAAAAGATGCTACTGATGTTTTTAAGAATGTAGATATAGTCCTTGGAAATGAAGAAAAGAGCAGGGTAATAGAAGCGGTAAATAACTTTAAGGAAAAAAACAATAAAATAAAAATGTTAGAAGATATTTCAAAAGTTAAAACATATAAAAAGCAAGAAGGTTTAAAACACGGTTATGGAGTAAGAGTAAGCATAAAAATAGAAGATGGTTGTAATAATTTTTGTTCTTATTGTATAATCCCTTATGTAAGAGGAAGAGTAAGAAGCAGGGAAGCTTCCGAAATTATAAATGAGGTAGAATCTTTAGTTAGTTCAGGTACTAAGGAAGTAATATTAGTTGGTATAGAAATATCATCTTATGGTACTGATGGAAAAAAAGAAGGGTTAATTGATATAGTAGAAAAAGTATCAAATGTTCAAGGACTGGAGAGAATACGATTAGGATCCATAGAGCCAAGATTACTTACAGAAGAGAATATAATAAGATTAAAAAAAGTAGAAAAATTTTGTCCGCATTTTCATATTTCTATGCAAAGTGGAAGTACAGATACTTTAAAAAGAATGAATAGAAAGTATGATAAAAACCTACTAATAACAGCTACTCAAAACATACACAAACATTTTAAAGATGCAAATATTACAGCAGACCTAATAGTTGGTTTTCCTGGTGAAACAGAAGAGGAATTTAATGAAACTCAAGAGACAATTGATAAAATGGGCATGAGTAAAATACATGTATTTAAATATTCAAAGAGGAAATATACTAATGCAGCAAAGATGGAAAATCAGATTGATGAAATAGATAAAAAAACAAGAAGTAAAAAGATCCTTGATAAAAGTGATAGTTTAACAGAAGAATTCATGAAAAAACATATAAATACAAATACTAAGATTTTGTTTGAAGAATATAATGCCGGATTTTTAAATGGATATACAGAGAATTATATAATGGTGAAAGTAAGGGGTGAGGAAGAACTATGTGGCACAATACAAGACGTGGATTTAATCTCATTAGGAAAAGAACAAATGACAGGAACATTAAAAGGCAAAAACTAACATTAAGTGTCTATATGGGATTAAGTGTAGTTGTGTGCGCACTGTCAATTTTTGGAACGTACAAAGTAATTAGGAACACCAGCATGAATAATGAAGAAAACGCTAAAGTTGAAATATATAAAGATACTAAAATAAAAGCGGAATCAAAAACTGAAAAAAATAGTATAGTTGAAGAAGATATAAATATAGGTAAAGATGAAGATGAAGCTAAAAATGACAATAAGAATATGGCATTAACTGCTCTTCGGAGAAATAATGATGGGGGGACAGGTTGGAACTAATACCCAGACTTCATATGGATTAGCGTTTAAGGAAATAACGCCTTACCTAACTGAAAGTGATTATGTAATTGCAAGTCTTGCTACTAATATTACTACAGTTAAAGATCTAACAAATACTAAAACTAAGTACATTGCAAATGAATCTATAATTAATGCTTTTGAGGCACTTAATATTAATGCATTGAATATTGCTACAGATCATATGGTGGATTTTTCTGATAATATGTTTAATAATACAATAGAAAGCTTAGAAAAAAACAAAATTGAGGTTATAGGGCTAAAAGAAAATATTGTATATGCAGAAAAGAATGGAATAAGAGTTGCGATAATAGGAGTCAATAATGTAGTAATAGGAAATATAAAAAGATATACTAATGTAGGAATATACATTTATGACTTACAAAGTATTAAGAAAACTATTAAAGAGGCAAAAACAAAAGCAGATGCTGTAATTGTTATGACACATTATGGAAAAGAAAATTTCCATCAAGTAACAGATGTAATGAAATGGTTTTCAAGAGAGATAATAAATGCTGGAGCAGATATGGTTCTTGGTGGACATGCAATGGGAGTATATCCAATAGAGGAATATAACGGAAAACTTATTATATATAGTTTACGGATATTTGATTCATGATACTGATTATGAACAAGGAAAGAGATCTGCGATATTTGATATAGAAATTAATAAAGAGGGTATTGTTGAAAAGTTAACACTTACTCCAACTTATATAAAAGATAAGAAAAAAACAGTTAGATATACAGATATTTCCGAAAAGAATAATAATGAGTATTTAGAAAGATTTAAAAAAGAATCTACGCTTAAAGATTATTCATCATATATAGAAAAAGGCAAAATAATGTTAAAAAGAAATAAATAACAGAAAAGGGGAGATAATATGTTTATATTATTTCCATTTTTTATACACATAGATATAATTTCAAACAAAACCATATAAAATGTGAAAAAAAAGTGAATTTTCTATACATTTTTTTAAGTGTTTGATATAATGTAAATGTAAAACTAACAGGTAAGAGGTAGTTTAGATGAAATATATAAGAGGAAAGAAAAGAAAGGTTGCACTATTGATTATATTTATTAATATAATCAGTTTTGTGCTTCCTTTTTTTAATTATATAGAAGCAGCTTCTCTAGAAACTGGAATTTCTGCTTTTCCTGCAAGTTATCAAGTATATTTAAAACAATTAAATAAATTACACCCGACATGGACATATACAGCATTAAATACAGGACTTGACTGGAATACTGTTATTAAGAATCAAAGTCATGAAGTGTCTCTTGTAAGAAGTGCAGTACCTTCATCATATGAAAAAATTTGGAAATATTATAATTCAAGTGGAAATGTAAATTCTATAGAGACTGGATGGGTTACAGCTTCAAAGCTTGCAGTTGGATATACGATGGACCCTAGAAGGTATTTAAATGAAATGCAAATGTTTCAATTTGAAACTTTAAACTATAATTCATCTCTGCAAAATGAAGCAGGAGTTGAGAAGATATTTTATGGAACATTAATGTACCAAAAAACAGTATCATACAAGGATGATAAAGGAAACACAATTACACCTACTCCAAATAAGACTTATGCTAAACTTGTAATGGAGGCTGCATCTAAATATAATGTAAGTCCATACCATTTGGCATCTAGAATAAGGCAAGAAACAAGTTGCGATATTATATCAAACACATCAATATGTGGAACAGTAAAAGATTATGAAGGGTTATACAATTATTTCAACATTGGAGCTACGGGAGGAGCGAGTCCTGCAATATCAGGCCTTGCCTATGCAAGGAACGAAGGGTGGACTACTCCGGCTCTTGCAATAGATGGAGGAGCAAATTTTATAGCAGAAACTTATATAAGTAAAGGACAATATACTGGATATTTACAAAAGTTTAATGTAAATCCTGATAGCGATTATGCTTTGTATACACATCAATATATGCAAAACATATTAGCTCCAGCAGGGGAAGCAATAAGTACTTATAATGCTTATAAAGAAATGGGAATTATGAATACTCCTTTTAATTTTGTTATACCTGTATACACAAATATGCCAGAATCACCAATTGATATATATATTAATGATTATGTTATAGATAGTACAAAAATAGTTACAACTGAAAATTTAAATATTAGATCAGGACCAGGAACAGGATATAGCATTATACTAAATGCAAAAAAAGGAACAGTTATGACTAGAATTTCTAAGGGTGTTCAAGCAGGCGAAAGATGGGATAAAGTAAGATTAGATAGTGGAGTAGAAGCTTATGCTTTCCAAGCCTATACAAAAGAACATAGTTATACAAAAGTTTCAAGTGTATCATTAAATAATACAAACACAAACATTACTCTTGGTGAAAACAAAACATTAACAGCAACAGTAAATCCATCAGGTGCAGCATACAAGGGAGTGTATTGGACATCTAACAATAATGATATTATATCAGTTTCAGACACAGGAGTTGTAACTGCTAAAAAGTTAGGCTCTGCTATAATTACTGTGACAACTGAAGACCAGCTTAAAACTGCTACTTGTGTAGTAAATGTTG
>CAYXLQ010000031.1:0-3331 GCA_964465775.1 uncultured Clostridiaceae bacterium | reverse complement strand
TTGATAAAATTGCAACAAATTATGATGTTATAATTAAAGATAACACAGGAAAAACTATAGAAAATGAAAACTTAGTTGGAACGGGGTCTAAAATTATAATAAAAGAAGGCGAAACAACAATATATGAATATACAGTAGTGATATATGGAGATATAGATGGAAATGGTATAATAGATGCAGTTGATTTACTTAGATTAAAGAGACACATTACGGGAGCTAATATTTTATCAGGAGTAATGTATAAATCGGCATCAATTTCAAGAGATGGAACTGAACCAAATGCAGTTGATTTACTTAGAATAAAGAGACAAATAGTAGGAACTACTATTATAGTACAATAATAAGCTGAGGGGTGGAATGATATGAAAAAAATAAAAATATTTATAAGTATACTACTTGTTTTTTCAATATTTGCATTTAACAATTTATATGCATTAAGTAGTAATTTATCAGTAAGCAATTCTAATATAAAAGTAGGAACTACGGTAACAGTTAGTTTTTCAGTAAATGGAGCAGCTAGCTGGCAATATGAAATAAGCTATGATAGTAGTAAACTGCAACATATCTCTGGAAACTTAAAGGATGCAAATACATCAGATGATGGAAATAAGACAACCAAAACAGTAGCAACTATTACCTTTAAGGCAATATCTGCAGGGGCTGCAAATGTATCGGTAACAGGGTTAATTGTTGATGAGGCTTTTTCTAATTCATCAGTATCATCAAGTAGAACAATAAACATTACTAATGTTACAACTCCAGCACCTACACCGACACCAAAACCAGCTCCAAAACCTCAACCAACACCAGGAGGAGGCACTAGTGGTTCAAGTGGAACAACACCAACACTAAGTAATAATGCATATTTAAGTCAATTTAGAGTAGACCAACCAGGGATGTCACCATCATTTAATAAAGCAAAATATAGTTATGCTATTACGGTTGGTAAGAATGTTACGAATTTAGGGGTTACAGCAATAGCAGAGCATAACAAAGCTACTGTATCAATAACAGGAAATAGAAATTTAAAAGAAGGAAATAATGTTATTACTGTAAGGGTTACTGCACAAGATAAAAAAACAGTTAGAACATATACTATAAATGCAACAAAGACAGATGATCCAATAAAATCGAATGCTTTATTGGAAAATTTAATTATAACTAATGCAAAACTAGAACCTGAATTTTCTAAAGAAGTTTTTGAATATGATGCAGGTAATGTATCAGCAAACACAAAAAAACTTGATATATCTGCATTTGCCGAAAATGAAAAAGCTAAGATAGATATAATTGGTAATGATTCACTTATAGATGGGGAAAACACAATAAAGATAATAGTTACTTCAGAAAACTCTAAAATACAAAGAACATATAGTATAAAGGTAGTAAAAGAAAAAGATGAAAAAAAACTAGATGAGGATGGTATGCTAGTAATAAATCCATATGAAGAAGTTGGAATAGGAACAACTAAAGGGAAAGACATAAGTGCTTTTAGTATTTGGTTATCAGACATGTGGGATATACTTAAGTCCAATGCAGTTATATTACTGTTATATGCATTTATATGGATAGAAGTATTACAAGTAGTATATTTATATGAAAAGCTTAAAAAACAAGAGCAAAGATACAACACACCGTTAGAACCAGAAAATAAGAATAAACAACCAACTAGGAGAGGAAACATAAATGAAATAGAAGACAAAAAGGATAATAAAGAGGAAGAATAGAAAAATGGAGGTGTATATAATAACACCTCCTTTTGATATAAAAAACAGAGAAAGTTAGAAAGGAATATTATTACAACAATGTTACAACAATAATAAAATATAGTTACACTTTCTTTTTAAATCAACATAAAACCAATTAATTGTTGATTTCTTATGGTAATTGGTATAAATATACAATATGTAATGTTATGGAGGAATAAGATGGATAAAAATTTAGGAATACTTATGTATAAAGGAAAAATGTATAATTTAGATAACATGAACGAAGAAGAATTAGAAATATTAAAGGGCTCACTAAATAAAGATTACCAAAATTTAACTAAAAAGTTAAACATATTGGCTACAGTATAAGGAGTGATAAATATGGAATATAATGAAAAGGTAGAAACAATAGATGAAACACAAAACGCAAGTAAAGAAGAGTTTATGCAAACTTTAGGGGAACTAGGGGAAGTAATGGGTAAACTTGGTATGGTTTCAATGGCAATTGTAAAAACAAAAGCTATAGAAAAAGGAGAAAGTTTTACTAAAGCAGTGGAAGATAAAATAAATGCAGCTTCAGAAGGCATAGATAAAAATTCAAAAGCATATGAAAAATACAAAGATGAAATTAGTAAAGTTAAAGCTGATTATAAAGCGGCGTATGAAAAAATAGCGTCACATCATTTAAATAATCAAGAAAAAATACAATTAGAAATAGCTGCACTTCAAGGAAAAATAGAAATGTGTTATGCAGATATAAGAATGGTAAATGAAGAAAAAGCAGAATATGTAGAGGATAATTCTACAACTATGAAAGAAGAAATAAGCGATACTAATAAAGAAATAGCAGGAATGAAAAAGGAAATAATGAAACGTGTTAAAAGAGGCAGCATGGAACAAGGTGATTTAGAAGAAGCAAGTAGGTTATTAAACGAATGTAAAGAAAAAGAAAATAATATTATAAATATAACTAATGCTGATAAAACAAAAATAGAAGAGTTTGATCAAAGGGCTATAAATAGTGAAGCAGAAATAATGGATATTGAGAACAAAATAGCAGAAATGAAGGAGTTCTCTCGTTACTTAGAAGATGAAAAGGATAGAAAAACAAATGAAATAATGGAAAATAGAGATAAAAGTTTAGCTAATGTTAAATCTAGCAAATCATTATTTGAAAAAGCAAAAATGTTTTTATCAAAAACATTCACTAGTAGTACTGCAAAGACAGAAAAGTTTTATCAAAACACACTTAAACCAATGGGAGCAAAAGTTAATCAATTTATAGATGAAAAAATAGAATCACTATTAGGATCAGACGATGAAATGTATAAAACATCAATTAATGAAATTGTCCCAGAAGAAGAACAATTTAAAGAAGAAAAGGGACCTAGAAAAAGCTTTAAAGATTTATGGCAAGATGCAAAAGATTACGGAACAAACTTAAAGATAGGAGTAAAAGAAAAATGGATGGATTTTACTCAAGAATTAAGTGATAAAGCTAAGGAATCTTATGAAAAAGATGTCCAAAAAGCAAATAAAAAAGACCAAGTGGAAATGGAAATATAAACATAAAGAACGCTAGCTACAGCGTTCTTTTTCACGAACAAGCTAAAATCCACATA
>CAYXLQ010000030.1:0-13328 GCA_964465775.1 uncultured Clostridiaceae bacterium | reverse complement strand
TTTTTATCAACTTCTTTTTGAAAGGATTCAATCATCCATTCGTTTCCTTCTTTAAACATATGTTTAAAACGTTTTTGAGGTCTTAAAAATTCTTCTATAGGCAATTTTTTAGCTGGTTTATGATTTATAGTATAAACGCCATCTTTTATTTCGTATAGTGGCCAAAAGCATGTGTCTATTGCAAGCTTTGATATTTCCATTAACATTTCAGTAGGATATCCCCAACCACGAGGGCAAGGTGATAATACAGAAAGGAAACAAGCACCTTCAGTGTATATAGCCTTTTCACTTTTCTCATGTATATCTTTAAAGTTATTTAAAAGTGCAGTTTGAGCAACGTAAGGGATATTATGCTTAGCTATTATTTCAGTTAAATCTTTTCTTGCTTGAAGTTTTCCTGGAATAACCTTTCCAGCAGGTGCGGTAGTTGTATCTGCAAACTTTGGAGTTGCAGAAGAGCGCTGGGTTCCAGTGTTCATATATGCACCATTATCATAGCAGACATACACCATATCATGTCCACGTTCCATCGCACCAGATAAGGACTGAAGACCTATATCATAAGTACCACCGTCTCCACCAAATGCAATAAATTTTGTAGCTTTATCAGCTGGCAATTTCCCAGCTTTCTTAAGAACATTATATGTGGCTTCTATACCAGAACAAGTAGCACTCGCATTTTCAAATGCACTATGTATAAAAGAAGAATTCTTCCATGAAGTATATGGATATATACATGAAGACACTTCTAAGCATCCAGTAGCAGAAGTAATAACAAGGTTATCATCTTCTTTTACAGCAGATAGAACTCCCCTTACAACAGGAGGGGCTCCACAACCAGCACACATTCTATGTCCAGCAGAAAATCTAGTTTTTCTTTTAACAATTTCTTTTAAATTATATGCCATATTTTTTTCCTCCTATTCTCTTACACCAAGATAGTGTGTAGTTTTATCAACTTTACCATCTTTTGAAATTTTAATTATATTGCGAAATACTTCTTCTAAATCAGTTTCTTTAACATCTCTACCGCCTAATCCATATATGTAATTTATACTAGGTATAGATATATTTTGAGAGTATAATGCGGCAGATAGTTCAGAATATAACGGACCAGAAAAACCATTAACACTATCCGCTTTATCCATTATAGCAATAGCTTTTTGTCCTTTTAAAGCATTTGCGAAATCTTCATGTGGAAGAGGTCTAAATACTCTAGGTTTTAGAACACCAACTTTTAATCCTTCTTTTCTTAACGTATCTACAACTTCTTTTGCAGTTCCTGCAGAAGAATTTAGTATAACCATGCATGCATCACTATCTTCAGTTTTATATGATTCAAACATACCATACTTTCTACCACTAATTTCAGAGAATTCTTCAGAAACCTCTTCAATGATTTTTTTAGAATCAATCATTGCATCTGCAAGCTGTTTTCTATGCTCAAAGAAATAATTTTGAAGATCTAGTGGACCCATAGATATAAATTCGTCAGGATTTAATAAATAATGTTTTGGTTCATATTTTCCAACAAATTTTTTTACAACATTATCTTCTAATAATTCAATGTTTTCAACTGAGTGAGAAGTAATGAAGCCATCAAAACAAACCATAACAGGGATCATTGATCTTTCAGCAATTTTTACAGCCATAATTATATTATCATAAGCTTCCTGATTTGATTCGCAATATAATTGAATAAATCCACAGTCTCTTACACCCATTGAATCAGAATGATCATTGTGGATGTTTATTGGAGCAGATACTGCTCTATTAACACACGTAAGTACTATTGGAAGTCTCATACCACTTGCAATATATAGCATTTCATACATTAGTGATAACCCTTGTGAAGAAGTAGCAGACATTACTCTTCCTCCAGCTGCTGAAGCTCCAATGCATGCTGATAAAGCACTGTGTTCACTTTCTACAGGAATAAATTCAGTATCAACAGTTCCATTTGAAACAAAACTAGAAAAATATTGTGGTATTTCTGTAGATGGTGTAATAGGGTAGGCTGGTACAACATCAGGATTAATTTGTTTCATTGCAAAAGCAACTGCTTCGTTTCCGCTTAAACGTTCTCTTATCATTTTATATACCTCCTATTCATTTTCCATTGTAATGGCTTTAAATGGGCATACTTTTGCACATATACCACAACCTTTACAAGCATCATAGTCAAAACCTAGCATTTTATCTTTATCATTATGAATTATTGCATTATCTGGGCATGGCATAACACATAACATGCAGTGCTTACAATTCTCCATAATATGTATAGGTTTTTGGTTACGCCATTCACCTGTTTTAAATTGTTCTGAGTTTCCATCTTCTAAAATAATTCCAGCTATAGGAAGTTCTTTTGCACCCATTTTATCATTTATCATAAGATCTTACCTCCTTTAACTTCATCATATGCACGCCTTACAGCATCCATATTTGGTTCTATAACCTCAGGTTTTTTAGCAAACTTAACTTTAAAAGAATCTATCATATTTTTTTCTAAATCTTCTCTACTCATTATATTTGTTATTTTTATAACTGCAGAAAGAAGTGCAGTATTAGGAAAGTTCGCTTTTAAACATTCATGACTTATTTTAGTTGCATCAACTGTATATACAGCTCCTTTATATTCAGGTATTGTTTTTCTAACTTCATCTGGAGAAAGAGAAGAATTAATTAAAATAGCTCCTGTTTCTTTTAAACCTTGAGTGACATTTACAGAATGAATTAAAGTATCATCAACAACGACAACATAATCTGGCTCATATACATTAGAATGTATGCGAATTGTTTTATCATCAATTCTGTTATAAGCAGTAAGTGGTGCACCCATTCTCTCTGGTCCATATTCAGGAAATCCTTGAATGAATTTTCCTGTACTAAAGGCAACATCGGCAAGAAGTAACGATGCGGTTTTAGCACCTTGA
This sequence comes from uncultured Clostridiaceae bacterium, assembly GCA_964465775.1. Lineage (GTDB taxonomy): Bacteria > Bacillota > Clostridia > TANB77 > CAG-465 > CALXJE01. The sequence goes on along the minus strand of CAYXLQ010000030.1, from coordinate 10,395 downwards.
CCACCTCTTCCATGCCATCTAATTTCTATCATATTTACCTCCTTATATAATTAATACTTAATATAGTATATATCTTGTTATTAAACAAGTCAAGAAAATAAATTTGAAAAACAGGGGCATATTATGGAATAAAAAGAGATATATCTTGATTTTAAAAATGGATTGAAAGTATAATAAAAAGTATGGGAGACACTTGTAAATAGAAGAACTGAAAAGATAAATAAAAACAAAAAAGGAAGCGCCAAATGGGCGCTCCTTAATTTATAATTGATGCAGCTGTTGCATCTTTAAAACAACTAATTTAATTTATATTTTTAATAATACTAAGTAAAACCACTTGTTAGCCGTCTTTTCATTTTCGTTTTTCCCCCTACTATCTATCTTTTAAAGTTTAGATATAACAGGCAAAAAATGCTATAGTATTATCTTTTATGAAAGTAGCTAAGTAAAACCAGAACTAAAATTTGAATTTCTCATGGAATTTCTCCTTATATAATTATTAGGAAAACCTAGCTAAATAAAACCTACAGGGAACCGAATGCATTTTAGCATTGTTTTTTTGCTCCTTTCGAATTATTTCATAAAATTAATTGTAATGTGTTTTGATAAACCCCTCCTAAAATTATTTTTTTGGTTACTACTCATTACAAGAACAATTATATCACTAACAAAGTGTTATGTCAACGTTCTAGTGTTAAATATATAAAAAACGTAAAATTTATAAATAGTGGAACAAAGGAGGGATATCAAATTAAGAGAAAAGTCAAAACATATATAATATTCATTTATATAACTTATATTATAAGCATTATTTATAGGTTGCACGTATATGAGAACAAATATAAAAATGATAGCAAACAAAGCAAATATATTTTAAAAGTAATAGAAAGAAAGAAACTAGATGAAGAAAAAACAACATACATTGTAAAAAACAATAATGATAAGTTTTTACTTAATATATACTTTAAAAATAGCTATGATGATAAAAAGAATATGAATAAAGAAGATATAGATAAGCATAGTTCATATAAATACGGAGATATATTAAATGTTAAAGGTAAGATAAAGATATGGGAAAGTATGGGGAATATTGGAGAGTTTAATTATGCGAGGTATTTGGCATCAAATAATATATATGGAACAATAATAGCTTATGACGTACAACACATAGATTATGCTGGAAATTATATTGTTAAGAATATATACAAATTAAGGGATAAAGTATATGAAATATTAAATAAAAATATGGATAAAAAATATGTAGGAGTTATTGAGGGAATAATGTATGGTAATATATATGAATTAGATAAAGAGGTAAAGGATTTATTTAATAGTATAGGTGTAAGTCATATTCTTTCAGTATCAGGTTCACATCTTAGTATAATAATATATGTATTATCTTTATTATTAGATAAAAAAGTAAAGAATAAAAAGATAAACATATCAATACAAATAGTTGTTATTATTTTATTCACTCTATTTGCAACGTTTAGCTTATCAATATTACGTGCAAGTATAATGATAATAATTAAATTGTTATTTAGTATTAGGAACAAAAAAGTATCAATGCTTAATTTATTGTTATATACATATTTATTATTCATATTAATAAACCCTATGTACGTATATAATATAGGTATGACACTTTCATTTCTAGCAGTGTTTGGAATACATGGTTTTTCAAATAAAATAGAACAATATATTAAAAGTAAAACATATTGGAGTATAAAAAATGAAAAAACAGCAAAAATAATGTTAACAGTATTAAAACCAATTGCTATAACATTATCTGCAAATATTACTATATTACCAATTTTATTATATTCATTTCAAACGTTTTCATTAATATTTATTTTATCCAATTTAATTATAGGAGTTCTTTCTAACTTTATTATGATATTATCATTCATAGCAGTTATTATTAATTTTATCCCATACATTTCTAAGTTGTTATTTTGTTTTTTAGAAGTATTAACATTTATACTAGTTGAAACAAGTGAATTTTTATCTAAAATAAATTACATCATATCTGTTAAACCACCATCCATTTTAATAATAATTCTATATTACATCTTAATCGTATTGTTATACGTAAGAATTAAAAAAAGGAATAAAAATAAATTATTTAGGAATAGACTGAAAAGTTATACTCAATATGTAGCTTTTATACTTTGTTTATTAACATCTTTAACTATTATAATTAATACGTTTTTTTCAGACCATATTTACTACTTTAATGTTGGACAAGGAGAAATGAGTATTATTTCAAAAGGCTCTAAAAATATACTTATAGATGTAGGTTCTATAACACATGATGCATCGTACATATTAAATAACTATATGAAAAGAGAAAACAAAAGACATATTGATTTAATTATAATTACTCATTTTCATAATGACCATATGAATGGCATATATGACATTATTGAAAATTATAAAGTTAAGACAGTTGCATATGCATTTCCAAATAGTTCAGAAATAGAGACATATAATAATTTTTATAAATATATAAAGGATAAAAATGTGGGGATAATGTTAATAAGTAAGGGAGATGTTATAGACTTAGGGAAAATTAAAATGGAAATTATTTCGCCTGATATAAAAGAAATGGTCAAAATTAACAATAATAAATCCGAGGTATTAAACGAAAATTCATTAGTTTTAAATGTTAGAACAAATAATAAAAATTTTCTTTTTACAGGAGATGTTACAAAATATAATGAGAAATATATAAACAACAAATTAAAAGAAATGAATAGAAATAATATAGAAATGCTTAGCGTAGCACATCATGGTTCTAAAAGCTCAACAAGTAATGAGTTTTTAGATGGTTTAACAATAAACCATGCAATTATATCTTCTAAAAAAAGTGTATATAATCATCCAAATAAAGAGGTATTAAATAGACTTAAAAATTACAATATAAAGTATTATCTCACAGAAGAAAGGGGAGGAGTATTATATAAGTTAAAAAACTAGTCTAAAAATATAAAATATGTATAATTTACCAAATAATAACAAAAGATATGATTGTAATTAAAGGTAAGGTGGATTATATATGTATGAAACAAAAAAAAACTATCAATTGTTTGTGATAATAGTAATGTTAGTTCTTTTAACTATAGGCGTATTTATTGGTATGAAATTTTCTAAAGAAGATGATGAGGGTCAAGATGATTATTCATATACTGCATCAAATAAAAATGTAGAAGTATATGATGAATATGAAGAAGATGAATATGGGAAAGAGTTAGAAGATGAAGAAGAAAGAGATATAGAAGTAATATATGTAGACATATATGATGGGTGTAATCATGCTTCGGAAAACAGAAATCTAGAGTATGGGGTTAGTCTTAATGAGGTCAAAAAAAGGGAACTTGAAAAGATAGAAAAAGAAAAATCAGGATATAAACTTGTAAAAGATTCGGATGGAATACTAATGTTTGAAAAAAAGCATAATGAAAAGTGTGAGAATCATTATTTATTAAAATTAGATAATGACATAGTAGTTATATATAGATGGTCAAAGGATAATGATTATATAAAATATCAAGAAACAGATATACATAAAGAAATAGTAAGACCGGACTTAAAAGAACAATTAATAAAAGGAATAGAAGCTGAAACACTAGAACAGCTATATATGTTTTTAGAAGATTTAGAAAGCTAATATTAAATAAAAGAAAATCCCGCAACATTTGCCGCGGGATCTTAAATTCATGCAATTTATAGTAAGAATTCTAAATTTAATAAAATCACTTTTAACGAGCGATATTACTACTGCCACTTTCATATCTTTTTAATCCTTTATTATATAAGCAAAATGTAAAAACTAATAATATCAATGTTATAAATAAAACAATAGCTAGTAATTTAATATCTAAAAATTTAACTATACGGATTGGAAAATGAGTAGTATAAATAGCAGGTACAATAGTGTACATTAAAAATTTTCCAAATCCACCAAAGATACTTTCAGGATAGATAGTAAAGGTAAGGAACAGAGATAGCGAATAAGTATCAGAGACTTTCGATATATCTCCAAGCCAAAAACATAAAAGTCTAACAATACAAAATATGCATAAGGTAGTAATTCCTGCAATAATAGCTATTATTATTAAAAAAATGTACTGGAATATATTGAAATTTACTGCAAAAACACCAAGCAATAACCCGAAAATTATATCACCCATTGCGGAAAGTCTGCTATGAGATGTAAGTGCTGAAATAAGACTATGTTTTGGTAATGTTAGATATAGATCTAAATCTCCATTTATAATTGTGTATACTAATGATTCTACGCCTCCAAACAGGAATAAAGCAATACCAAATGATATTACAGGCAAACTCCACAAATACAATATATCATTCATATTTACTCCGTTTATATTACCATTATTTTGCTTAAACAAAATCATCCAAAACAATATAAACATAAAGTTGTTAAGGAACATAGTAAGAGTTTGTATAATAAAGCTCTTTTTATTTGAAAAACTACTTTTGATATTATACTTTAGGCATATTCCAATATATTTAGCGTATGATATGATTTTTCTAAATTCCGTACGCATTTAATTTTTTCACTCCTTTCATATTAACAAAATAACAAACAACTATCATGATCGTTAGTGCTAAAATTTGATAAGGTAAAATTGTTCTAAAAAACAAATCATAAGAGAAATGTACTAATAATTTACTTGGTGAGTAAATAACTTGCGTAGTAGGAAAAAACATTAGTATCTTTTGAACGATTTTTGGAAACAGATCAAGAGGAGTAAAGACAAATACTAACATAAACTTTGATACTATAAGCCACAAGGATGAGACATCATCACCAAGCCATATCCCGCTTAATCCCACAACGATATTTATTGTTAAAAGTATCAATAATGCAATTACTAATGAAATGAATATACATACGAATTGCAAAAATCCAATAGAAATTGTTCCTACAGTGATAATCCCAAACACAACACCTATAATTGTAAGAACTACAGTTTTAGGGAAGGTTCCAACACCTTCAAATATAAGTCTTAGCATAAAGTTATACGGTTTTGATTTATCATACGCAATATCAGAATTTTTAACTTTAGCAGAAATTGTTTTATAGTAATGATGAAATGAGTAAGTTAGAATTTCTCCTAAAATTATATACCACATAAGATTTTCCTTTGTAAAACCTGCAATATCTTTTCCTTGCAAAACAAAACTCCACAAACTATTGAATACAAAAAGATGTATAACAAAACTTATAAATATACCAATATTGTCATTTAAATTGTGTAAGTGTTCTAAAAAAGAATACTTGGCAAAAGTTAAATATTTTTTCATTACAAACCCTCCTTCTTATTTGTGTAGACATCATAAATAACATTTTCAAGGGAGGTGCCACCAACTCTTAAATCATAAATTTCAGTTATAGTAGACAACATATGAATTACTTCATGAACCTTCTTGGTGGAAGTATCAAATTCAATCTCAACAAAACCTTTTTCAAATGAAACATTAAAAAACTTATCTTGGAAAACACCAAGGATTGCATCTTCTGAAGCTTCTTTTGAAATGTATGCAGAAACAACTTTTCTTGTAAGATAGTGTTCCTTTATTTCACTCATTTTCTCATCAATCATAATTTTTCCATGATTAATTAAAATTATCCTAGAGCAAAGCTCTTCAATATCAGAAATATCATGACTAGTTATAAAAATGGTAGTGTTATATTTTTTATTTAACATGAAAATCAAGTCACGTACTTTCTTTTTAACTACGATATCCAAACCTATGGTAGGTTCATCTAAAAATATAATATCTGGTCTGTGTAAAACCGCAGATGCAATTTCACAAATCATCCTTTGTCCAAGTGATAGTTCCCTTGAGCGTTTTGACATTAGATGTTTTATATCAAAAAACTCAGTAATTTCATTAATTCTCTCTTCTAAAACATCTTTTTTTATATCATAAATAGCACCTAATAAATAATAACTATCCATAACTTTAAGATGAGGAAGCAAAGAGGATTTTTGTCCAAACATTGTAGCGATTTTATAAGACATTTCAATTCTGTTTTTCCATGGAGTATAAGAAGCAACTGAGGCCTTACCACTAGTTGGATGGAGTATTCCGGTTAATATTTTTATTGTTGTGGATTTACCTGCTCCGTTTGGCCCTATAAATCCTATGATTTCTCCTTCAGTAATTGAAAAACTAATGTTATCTACTGCTACAAAATCGAATTTTGTCTTTCTAAATTCGCCTTTTTTCTTAATGCTAGTTTCAAATGTTTTTTTTAATTTTTCTACTTCGATAATATTATTTTTCATATAAAATCGATCCTTTCTATTATTATTTATTAAAAATATATATAAAAAGGTGTACTGACTTTCATCAATACACCTTGGTTTTTCTTAATATAAATAACTAGTCATAACATATTGTTATCTTACTTATTATATTCATCACTCCATATATATTTGATAAAAGGGTATGCAGAATAATTCCAGCCTTTGTTATAGGCAGACATAAATATTGTTTTAAGTGGCTTGTTAAAATGATTATTCATGCAAAATTCCTCCTTATCATTTTATTCAAATTTATATTTTTTTATCACTTGAACATTCATAAATCTATGAGGATTATACAAAATGTTCTAGGTTTAGGATAACATAAATAAGAAATGATGTCAATACTTAAGTGGTTTAATTGATTTTTAGCAAGATATATAATATAATTTAAAGCAATAATATAAACAAATTATAAAAAGTCAGAGAGGAGAAAAAATAAAATGAAAGCAATTGAGCTTAGAAAAAAATATTTAGAATTTTTCGAAAGGAAAGGTCATACCATAATACCTTCTTCACCAGTTGTTCCAGAGAACGATCCAACGGTATTATTCACTACAGCAGGAATGCATCCATTAGTACCATACTTATTAGGTGAGAAACATCCAGGGGGGAAAAGACTTACAGATTACCAAAAATGTTTAAGAACGGATGATATAGATGAAGTAGGGGATACTTCTCATTTAACATTTTTTGAGATGTTAGGTAATTGGTCTTTAGGAGATTATTTTAAAAAAGAAGCAATAAAATATAGCTTTGAATTTTTAACTAAAGAATTAAAGATACCAGTAGAAAAAATATCAGTATCTTGTTTTGTCGGTGACGAAGATTGTCCAAAAGATATGGAATCATATGAAGCATGGAAAAGTTTAGGAATACCGGACGAAAGAATATATTTTTTTGGTAAAAGTCAAAACTGGTGGGGCCCAGCAGGAGAAACAGGACCATGTGGACCAGATACTGAGATGTTTATTGATATGGGAATAGATAAATGTTCTGAAAATTGTGATCCATCGTGTGATTGTGGTAAATATATTGAAATTTGGAATGATGTATTTATGCAATATAATAAAAAAGCTGATGGTACATTCGAAGAATTAGAACAAAAAAATGTTGATACTGGAATGGGTCTTGAAAGGACTGCTTTTATAATGCAAGGAAAAAACAATGTATTTGAGACAGAGATTTTTGCAGATACCGTAGCAAAGATAAAAGAACTTGCAATGGTACCAAATGATGAAAGCGTCCATATAATAGCGGATCATTTAAGAGCAGCAGCGTTTGTTATAGCTGATGGAATAGTACCTACTAATACAGATCAAGGATATGTATTAAGAAGATTAATGCGTAGAACAATAAGACACATGAGAAAGATTAATTTTGAAACAAACAATATAGAATTACTTTTACAAGTCCAAAAGGAATCATTAATGGAATTATATCCAGAGCTTATAGAAAAGCATGAATTAATAGTTAATGAATTTAAAAAGGAAGTTGAAAAGTTTGAAAAAACACTTGTAAATGGTGAAAAAGAATTTGGGAAAATAACCGAAAATTTAAAAAGGCAAGGAATAAATAAATTAAATGGAAAAACTATTTTTAGGTTATATGATACTTTTGGTTTTCCGCCTGAACTAACAGAAGAACTTGCAACGGAAAATGGTTTTCATTCTGATATGGAAGGATTTAATGAGTTCTATAAAGCACACCAGGAAAAATCTAGACAAGGAGCAGAACAAAAGTTTAAAGGTGGACTTGCAGATAATTCGGAACAAACTGTAAAATACCATACTGCAGCGCATTTGTTATTAGGTGCTTTAAAAAGAGTGCTAGGTGAACATGTATATCAAAGAGGCTCAAATCTAACGGCTGAAAGATTAAGATTTGATTTTAATCATCCACAAAAAATGACAGATGAAGAAAAACAAAAGGTAGAAGAAATAGTAAATGAACAGATAAAAAGAGGCTTGAAAGTAACTATGGAAGAAATGACTATTGAAGCAGCAAAAGAATCTGGAGCAGAAGGAGTATTCGATAATAAGTACGGAGATATTGTAAAAGTATATACAGTAGGAGATTTTAGCAAAGAAATATGCGGAGGGCCACATGTTGACAACACTTCAGTACTTTGTAAGTTTAAAATTAAGAAAGAAGAAGCAGTTTCAAGTGGAGTAAGAAGAATAAAGGCTATTTTAGAATAATAGATGGGAGTAGATATGGTGAAAGATAATAATTGTTTGTTTTGCAAGATTATAGCAAATGAAATTCCTTCAAAAAAAGTATATGAGGATGAAAGTGTATATGCTTTTCATGATATAAATCCAGCTGCACCTATACATATAATTATCATCCCCAAACCACATATAGAAAGCGTTAATTCTGTAAGTAATAGTAATAGCAAATATCTTTCAAAGATTTTTGAAGTAATTCCTGTAATTGTAGAAACAATGAAAATTAAAGAAAGAGGTTATCGAGTTATTACAAATATTGGTGAAGAAGGTGGACAAACAATTAACCATTTACATTTTCATATAATAGGTGGTAAGAAACTCGATACTAAAATTATCAATGATTAGATTAGTGATTATAAATCCTTTCGCAGGAAATGCTAGAGGATTAAAGCACAAAAAAACTGTTGAAAAGGTATTTAGTAATATAAAAAAAGAGGAACTATTAGGTGAGGATAAAGTAATAATAGAAATTACGAAACACAGAGGTCATGCTACTGAGATAGCAAAAGAATATATTACTAAATATAATAATGAAAAAATTGTTATTTATATTATATCTGGTGATGGAACTATTTCAGAAGTAGCTAAGGTAGCTATAAATAATGACAATGTATCTATTGTTATTATCCCTAAAGGAACGGGTAACGATTTTGCAAGAGCAGTAACAAGTTCAAAAAGCATAAGAAAAATAATAAGAGAAAGCATAAATAATTATCCAACTAAAGTAGATTGTATAAAGGTCAATGATAAAGTTTCAGTAAATGTTGTAAATGCAGGTCTTGATGCTGCTATCGCTGACAATATAAAATATTTTAGGAAGATACCATTTTTAACAGGAAAAATGAAATTTAATCTCTCAATATTAGTAACAATATTTTCACCTAGAAAATATAAATTTAAAATACGTATAGATGATAAAGTATATAAAGGAAAGTATACCTTGGTTGCAATTGGAAACAACAAGTACTATGGTGGAGGTATAATTGCTCTTCCAAAGGCGAATATACAAGATGGACTTTTAGATTTATGCGTAGTAAAGAACACTACAATACTACATAAAATATACTTTTTACCTAAATTCAAGGAAGGAAAACATGAAAATATATGGCTTGTGAATATGGCTAAAGCTAAAAGTGTTACTGTAGTATCAAATAAAAAATTTCCTGTAAGTATTGATGGTGAAACATATAATATTAAAGGATTTAAAGCAAAAGTCATCGAAAATGGCTTGAATGTAATCAAAACACTTGACAAAATGTAGAAAATTAGTTAAAATATTTTGTGCGTGGTGGATATAGCTCAGTTGGTTAGAGCGCCAGGTTGTGGCCCTGGAGGCCGTGGGTTCAAATCCCATTATTCACCCCACAAACAATATACATTGGGATGTAGCCAAGTGGTAAGGCACCACACTTTGACTGTGGCATTTCGTTGGTTCGAATCCAGCCATCCCAACCACACAAATAATCTCTCGAACGCTTGTAAATAGGTGTTTGAGGTTTTTTTTAATGCAACTTTAATACAGCATAAATAACGTCAAAGTATATGCAAGATATGATTAAAAAGATTATGTTTAACCTATTGATATAAATTAATAAAAGTGCTATGCTTAACTATATAAAGAGTATTTAGGGAGGAAACATATGAAAAACAAAGGAATATCATTAATAGTTTTAGTAATTACAATGATAGTCCCTTATTACGAAACATTAAAAGCTAATATAATAGGTGAGTTCCTCCTAAAAAATAATTATGCATAGTTGATTTTAAAAGCAAGTGGAGTGTGATGTTTATTAAAAAGTATGTACGCGTAATGGATGGAAAAAAGA
>CAYXLQ010000029.1:0-13455 GCA_964465775.1 uncultured Clostridiaceae bacterium | reverse complement strand
CCACAAGATACTATAACAGGTGGAACAGGGTATAACATAGTGCCTGGTTTCCATTTAATTTTACTCATTATATTCTCCTCTCTTAAAAATATACGAACCATAAGCATAGGTTCGTATACTATATTATATATTAATATCCTTCAGTTATTCTCATTCTCCTAATACTCTTTTTCTAATTTTGGGATATTCTTTTAAAAATTCTTCTAAATGTTCTCCATCAATTGGCTCACAAATATAGTTTCCTTGTATTTTATCAACTTTACATTCAATGGCTCTCTTTAATTCTCTATCATTTTCTATTCTAGTAAGCACAACTTGATAATACAAGTCTTTCCCAAACTCTACTATATCTTTTAACACTGATTTATTGAAAGTTGAATTTTTTTCAACATATTCAGCACTAACCTTAATTTCATCTATTGGTAGTTTTTTAAATAAACTAAGAGTCTCATAATTAGTATCCAAGTTATTTGCAGAAATCTTAACACCATATTGCTTTATTCTGTCCATTTTAAGTTTATAATCTTCCATTCTTGATTGTTCAATGTCATCAGTTATTTCAATCATTAAAGATCCTTGATCAAAAGATTTTTTTTCTAATATACTGCAAATTCTGTCTACAAAGTCTCCTCTCATAAGATGCCTAAGTGATAGATTTATTGCCATATTCATATTTGTATGTCCCTTTGATCTAAGTTCAATAAGTCTATCAATTGCTTTACTCAAAACTACTTCATCAACATTTATTATAAGTCCCATGCTCTCTATATGATCTAAAAAATATTGTGCTCTTAATTTTCCTAAAGTTTTATGCTTCCAGTAAAGTAGGGCTTCCATCCATATTTCAGATTCATCTTTTATTAAAATTCTAGGCTGAAAATCTATATCAAATTCTCCATATTCATAAGCTCTTTTTAATTCCTCTTCCATTTTACTTTTATTTTCAAGTCTAGATTTTAATGCCTCATTATGAAAGTAATATCCATTTTTTCCTGTTTCTTTTATATGATACATTGCAGCATCTGCAAAGTTTGTAAGCTCAACTCTATCTTTTGAATCTTCTGGAAATATTGATATTCCTAAACTATATTCAAGTTTTATAGGTGTATCTCTTACTACAATTGTATGTCCAACTTCTTCATTGACTTTTTGAATCTTCTCTTCTACTTCTTGCTTGTCATTTATGTTTCTAAGAACTATTGCAAATTCATCTCCACCTAATCTAAAAACTTCTCCACCTTCGGGCATTGCATTTGCTAGAACCTCAGAAAGTTTAATTAACAATTCATCTCCCGCATCATGACCCATATTATCATTTATGTGCTTAAAGCCATCTAAATCTAAAAAACATAGTGCAAATTTTTTAGATTCGTCTAGTACAAGTCTGCTCATTTCGACGTTAAATTTATGTCTATTGCCTTTTCCTGTTAATGCATCAGTAAATGCAGCTTCCTTCATCACCTTTGATTCTTTAAGCTTATATAAAATTGAATATCTATATATTACCATTCCAAGGCATATTAGTGATAGAACTGCTATTGTTTGAATATATATTTGTTTAAATAATTCCGCATCAAAGTTTTCAAACATCTTTTCCCCTCTTTTTCCTTTTTTCTACTATTATTTTCATTATATAACAAAGTTTATAATTCTACCAGGAACAACTATTATTTTTTTTATTTTATCTTTATCAATATATTTTTCTAAACTTTCATCCTGCATTACCCTTTTTTCAATATCTTCTTTACTAGAATTAGTAGCGACAGATATTTTAAATTTAACTACTCCATTTACTTGAACAGGCATTTCTATTTCATCTTTAATTATTTTGTTTTCATCAAATGTAGGCCAGCTCATTTCTTCTATATACGTACTATTTATCTTATTCCAAACTTCTTCTGCAACATGTGGAGCAGTAGGACTTAATATTATTAAAAATTGTTCTAAATGTTTTCTTGATATGACTCCTTTTTTATATATTAAATTAATACATGTCATCATTTGTGCTATTGCAGTATTATATTTCATAGATTCGTAATCTTCCGTTACCTTCTTAATTGTTCTATTAATTTCTGCTTCTAATTCTTTATCCTCTTTTTGATAGTTTTCTACCATTATATTTTCTAATCTAACAACCCTGTCTAAGAATTTTTTTGCTCCTTTAATGCCATTTTCATTCCATGGAGCTGCATCTGCATAATCTCCTATAAATAACATATATGTTCTAAGAGTATCCGCACCGTATTCATTTATAACCTCTTGTGGATCTATAACATTCCCTCTAGACTTAGACATTTTTTCTCCATCTGAGCCAAGAATTAATCCTTGAGCAGAACGCTTTGTATATGGCTCTTTAGTTGTTACAATTCCAATATCGTATAAAAATCTATGCCAAAATCTCGAATATATTAAATGTCTAGTAACATGTTCTGTGCCTCCATTATACCAATCTACAGGCAACCAATAATTTAAATTCTCTTTACTTGCAATTTCATTATCATTTCTTGGGTCTATGTATCTTAAAAAATACCAACTTGAACCTGCCCATTGTGGCATTGTATCCGTTTCCCTTTTTGCAGGTATTCCACATTTTGGACATGTAGTGTTAATCCACTCTTCTGCCGTTGCAAGCGGTGATTCTCCCCCTGCTCCTGGTTTAAAATCTTTTAATTTTGGTAAAACAAGTGGTAAGTCTTCATATTTTAAAGGAACTAATCCACATTTTTCACATTTTGTAATTGGAAGAGGCTCTCCCCAATATCTTTGTCTTGCAAATGCCCAATCTTTCATAAAATAATTAGTCTTTGGTGTACCTATTTTATTTTCAGTAGCATAATCAATCGCAGCTTTTATTCCTTCTTTTACAGTTTTACCGTTTAAAAAACCAGAATTAATCATATTTCCTTCTGAAATCTCTATATATGGTTCATCTGTAACAGTTGTTTTTCCATCTGTTATAACTTGTACAATATCTATTCCAAATTTTTTAGCAAATTCAAAATCACGTGTATCATGTGCTGGAACTGCCATTATAGCTCCAGTTCCATAGCCCATCATTACATAATCAGATACCCAAACAGGAACTTGTTTATTTGTAAAAGGATTAATTACTGTAATCCCTTGTAATTCAACACCTGTTTTATCTTTAGCAAGTTGCACTCTTTCAAATTCTGTTTTCTTTTTAGCAGTATTTTTGTATTCTATTACATCATCAATGTTTAATATGCTTTCTTTATATTTTTCTATCAAAGGATGTTCTGGTGCAATTACCATAAATGTAACTCCAAACATAGTATCTGGACGAGTTGTATAAACCACAAGGTTTTCCTTTGCTTTTTGTTCTTCAACTAATAATTCAAATTCTATTTCTGCTCCAGTAGATTTACCTATCCAATTTTGTTGTTGTAGCTTTACACTTTCAGGAAAATCAACCTCTTCTAATCCTTGTAATAACTTTTCTGCATAATCTGTAATTTTAAGCATCCAAACTTCTTTTGTTTTCTGAATTACTTCACCATTACATCTATCACATTTTCCACCTTGCGACTCTTCATTTGAAAGTACCACCTGACAGCCATTACAATAATTAACTTCTGTTTTATCTTTATATGCTAATCCATGTTCAAATAACTTTAAAAATATCCATTGTGTCCATTTATAATATTTTGGATCCGTAGTGTCAACCTGTCTACTAAAATCAAAAGAAAAACCTATTGATTTTGCTTGTTCAGTAAACTTCTTAATATTCCTATCAGTTACTTCCCTTGGATGAATTCCAGTTGTAATAGCGTAGTTTTCCGTAGGAAGTCCAAAAGCATCCCATCCAATCGGGAATAATACATTATATCCTTCTAATCTTTTCTTTCTTGCAATAACATCCATTCCTATATATGCTTTAACATGCCCTAAATGTAATCCTGAACCCGATGGGTATGGAAACTCTATTAGTCCATAAAACTTCTTTTGTTCTTTATTATCCTTGGCATTAAAAAGGTTTTTATCATACCATTTATCTTGCCACTTTTTATCTATTTCTTTATTATACATTTTTTCTCCAATCCAATAAATTGATTACAAAAACATATTAAGTCCATTTTTTATACACTTTACTTCTAATGGAAATTTTGGTCCTGGATCTCCATCGACGTCTGGATCATCACATTTACCACTAAGTTTTGTAATTTTTATCCACTTTTCTTTTAAATACATTATATTTTCATCATCTAAATTCCCCGCAAGAAATTTAGCTATCATTTTATTAAACTTTCTTGGTCTACAATCTTTAACGATTATACAGTCGAGGAGACCATCTTGAATACTTGGGTTTTTTGTAAAAAGATCTATTCCTCCAACTGTACTACCATTAAATATAAGGAAGAGAATAACTTTTCCTTCATACACTTCATTTTCTGTTTCAATCTTTACTTCAAACGGTCTAAACTTTAGAAATTCTATTATTCCTGCAAAAAAATAAGCTATTTTTCCAAATATTTTTTTTAGTTTCTTATCCGCCTTTTGAGAAGCATTAGTACACATTCCCGCTGAACATACATTAATAAAATAATGATTATTAGCTAGACCAACATCAATTGGCTCAATATTGCCTTTTATTATTTTTTCTATTGATTTTATAAAGGTAGGCGGCATATTAATATGTCTCGCAAAATCATTAGAAGTCCCAGCAGGTATTACCCCAAGCGGTACCATTATACGATTTTTCATCATTACATTTACCACTTTATTTATTGTTCCATCTCCACCTGCAACTACAATTCCATCAGCATCCTTTGCTTTTAATAAATACCCTTCCAAATCACACCCTTTATCCATTCTAAAGAGTGAAACTTCATAATTATTTTCAGAAAACTTTTCTACTATAGCATCTAAAAAGTATTTAAATTCATTTTGCCCTGCTCCTACGTTATATAACAATTTTATTTTTTTCATTTAATCACCATTTTTATTATTTATAACTTCTATAATTGTTGATTATATTACATAGTATTCTAAATTACAAGTATTCATTAATATTCAGTACCTTTTATTGTTCATGTACAAGTTAAAACAAACCCATAAAACATATTATGGATTTGTCACTATTTTTATTATATAATAACTCCTAGATTGTTTATATACCTTATTATATAATTACCTGCTTTATCTTCAGCATACAAAGTATATTCTTTTGCCCCTCTTTTTATATTACCATTCTTTATATCAATACCATACTCATTCATATATATTGGTACATCTATGGCATTTATGCGTTCCTCAACATATTTAAATTTTATTACACCACTTCCGATATCATTTGTCACAAACCCTTTTAAATATTCTTCTGTATTAGCTGTTCCGTCTTTACTTATTGTGGGATATGTAACATCAACATTTTCAACTTTATATTTTGCAGTTTTAGTGTTACCATTCTTTGTGTAATTTACTCCTATTTCATAATTCTCAGCTATTAATACTGCATTAAAGGTATATATTTTGTTTTCAGCTGCGTCTATAGTATATGTAGGTTCTCCAATATTTGTATTATCAGTTGTTATTGAATTTAAAGTATAAGACTTTGGTATTTTAACATCTACTTTAACACCTATATTGGTCCATTCAACTTTATCAGCAAGAAAAGTTATAGTATCTTCTGAAATATTAAGTTGTTGTTTCTTATCCACCATTGCTCTTAATTCTTTTGTAAGAGAATAATGTTTTTTTCCGCCTATATTGACTCCCTTTATATAATAAACTTTCCATGTTTCTTTTGATAAAACATAAACATCCTTTTCATCTTGCTCATTACCGTATTCTGAATTTTTAATTCCTATGTCTTCAAGGTTAATAATATAATATGTCACATTGCCTGTTGGTTCCTCATTAAAGTCCTCTGTATCAGTTATTTCTACTTGTATACTTTCTAAAGTTCCGAACATAATTTGCTTCTTTTTCTTTTTTATTATTTACAAGGTTTTCTATATTATATATTTCATTTGCAAAGACCATCCTTTTAGCATTATTTATAGAATAATATAAAGATATACTTATTGTAGAAAAAGTCATTAAGAGTACTATAATTGTAAACGTCAACGTAGTTAATGTAACACCTTTCTTTTTTTTCATCATTCACACCTCTTTTTTCTATTTGTATTTTATTTTATCTGTTACTTTGTAATATATCTCATTATCAAACTTAAAACCTTTTCTATAATATATTTCTCCCGTCTCTTCTGACATTAAATATATATCTTCTGATATATATTTTTCTCCTGTTCCATATACAGATTTATTTATATCTATTTTTTCTAAATCTATTATATAAGTTTCAATTATTCCACCCTTGTTAGGTTCATCATTAAATTGAGTTAGACTTTCATCAGCTATGATTGAAGTATCCCAATCAAATTTATCAAAATCAACTTCTCCACTTTTTCTAATGATATAATCCTTAGTCATTGATTTAACAAGTTCGTATTCTCTAACAAACTCTTTAACTTTTGTTTCTTTAACAATATTTTTTATTGATATAGTAGCAATACTAGCAAACGTTGATAATATTATTAATATTATTAATATTGATACCATTGTGACTCCAGTCCTACTTTGCATATTATTCCTTCTTTCTATTGTTTTAATTTATCTTATTATATATCAAATATATTGTCAATTTCTATAACATTATTTATCATTCTTCCATTTACTAATTATCTTCCATATCTCATTATTGGAATAACTTTGTTTATATACAGCAATTTTATTTATATCTTTTTCAGTTATTATATCTATCCTTTTTTGTATAGATTTACTATCTTCTACCCACATTTTATAAGTAAGAGTCCCTTTCTTTAGTTCAACATAATTTTGTTCAGTAGATGAATGTAATTTTTTTTCTAATTTATTTTTATTAATATAATCTGTTATAGCATTTAAACTATACATTTCCGCACCAATTACTTTACTAGATTTCTCCGTCCAGAGAATTGTATATGCTGGAATTCCGAACAATTATTTTTTCTTTATTTGCTTTTTTCAGGGCACTTTCCAATATACTAATTCCCCAATTAATGCTTGCTACGCTGCCTGATTCAACAGAATTAGTGTTTCTCATGTCATACAGTTCTATTATTGCATTATCCGAATAATTTATAGCTGTTATATATGTTTCATAATTATTACCTTGTATTGAAATTAATGTTTTTTTAGAATTTGCTGAAAGTACAACTTTTAGTTCTTTAACAAATTGAGTAAAATTAGCATTATCTTCATTTTTTAACATTCTAAAATCTATTACAATACCATTTAGTTTATATTCATTTATTTCCTTTAATATTCTATTAATTAATATTTGTCTTTTACTTTCATCTTCTAATATCTTTGAAATAATGGTTTTGCTAAATCCCGAAAGATTATAACCATTTGTTAAAATTCCGTAGCAACCTTTACCCTTAGATTTTATTATATTTACATTTTTTAACAAATTATCTTTTGCTATTATTTCACTAGAAGTATCTATAACTTCAAAAGCCGGTAACAAAACAATATCAATAACATTGTTAAATTGTATACTACTATCTATATTATCTACATAAACATATATTTGATTTTCTTCACTAACATTAGTTTTATTTTCTTGATTATTCTCCTTAGCATAATTTAGGGTTACTTTAGGAATATATCCTATTCTTTCATCCTTTGTTTTTATTAGAACATAATCATCATCTATTTCTTTTAAAATGTTTACTTCTTCATTTTTATTAAGATAAAAAGTTATTATACTTCTTTTATTATTCTTCTCATACACGCCTGTTTTATTATATTTTACCTTCGCTGTTTTATCGTTTTCTTTATACAAGTAAAGTGTTTCTTTATTTTCATACATTTTAATATCATATGCATATTCAAGCAATTCACTAGAAATATATTTATCTTTGTTTTCTGTTACCACAGCTTCCTTGCTTACTCTAACTTCACCAATATTGTTTGTAACCAAATCACTTCTTATTTGAGCTTTTATCAAGTCACCCTCTTTAGAAATCACAACCTTTCGTGAAATATTGTCAAAATATATTTCAGGGTCTATATTCTCCTTTATATAATTAAATTCTATATAATTATATTTGTCTATCTTTTTAAGTACTAAACTGCTTTTTGTTATATTTCCTATATAATCGATATATCTAATTTTATTATAATTTATAATTTTATTGCAGATAATAATATGACTTATAACATATAGCATTAATAATATATGATCTACAATAGCCTTTTTTCTTATTCTCATACTTTCCACCTTTTTATACTTATAATTATACTTTATATTATATAAATTTGGAATAGTTAAAGGTTTTTAATTATAAAGTAATTAATATTTTTTACATAAAAAAACATTTTTTTCTTTAATTATATGAAAATGTCTTTTCTTTTCATTGAAGTTATTATATAATTTGAATATAATTGTAATGTAGCATAAGTATTATTGAGAGGAGGTGCTTTTAAAGTGCCACTTTGGAGTGTTTGGCTTATTGCCAGTAGCATAATGTTTATATTAGAAATATTTACTGTTGGATTCTTGTTATTTTTTCCAGCGATAGGAGCTTTCTTAGCTTTCATATTTGCAGTATTTAGAGCAACTAGCGAAATACAAGTTATCGTTTTTGTTGTTTCTTCATTATTAATGATTGCTTTTATAAGACCTATAGTTACGAAATTCTTTAAAAGTAAAGACATTGCAATGAATTCAAGGTCTTTAATCGGCAAAAATGGTATTGTTATTAAAACAATTAACAATTTAGAAGGAAAAGGTCAAGTTAAGGTTGCAGGTGAAATATGGACAGCTGTTTCAGAATCAGATGATGAAATAGCAGAAGGATCTACCATCCTTGTACAAAAGGTAGAAGGCGTTAAACTTGTTGTTAAAAAAGTTTAATTTTTATAGGAGGAATGAATATGGAACCATTAGGAGTATTAATTTTTATTTTCGCTCTACTTCTTATTATCGCTTTATTTTCTATTAAAGTTGTTAGACAATCAGAAGTATATATTATCGAAAGATTAGGTAAATTTCACAAATGTGCAGACGCAGGATTAAATATAATCGTGCCATTTGTAGACAGAGTTAGAGCTGTTGTAAGTTTAAAACAACAAACTATGGATGTGCCACCTCAAGGCGTTATTACAAAAGATAATGTTAATATTAACATTGACACAGTTGTTTTCTATCAAATAACTGAACCTGCAAAAGCAGTATATGAAATTGAAAATTTACAAAAAGGTATTGCGTATTTAGCTATAACTACAATTCGTGATATCGTTGGTAAGATGGATTTAGATAGTACATTTAGTTCTAGAGATTCTATAAATACCCATCTTAGAGATGTTCTAGATCAAGCAACAGACAAATGGGGATGTAAAGTCGAAAGAGTTGAAATTAAAGATATTAAACCGCCATCTGATATTAGAGATGCTATGGAAAAACAAATGAATGCAGAAAGAACTAAAAGAGCGGCTATTCTAGAAGCTGAAGGTAAACGTCAAGCAGATATTACCCATGCAGAAGGTACAAAACAAGCTATTATACTAGAAGCTGAAGCCGAAAGAGAATCTAGCATACGTAGAGCACAAGGTTTTAGAGAAGCAAGGATCCTTGAGTCTGAAGGTACTTCAGAATCTATTAGAAAAATTGCAAATGCCAAAGCAGAAGAAATAAAGCTTGTATATGGAGCTATAATGGCAGCAAAACCAAACGATCATTTAGTTGCTATTAAAACTCTTGAGTCACTTGAAAGAGTGGCGGAAGGACCAGCAAATAAAGTGTTTATTCCTTTTGATGCTACTAAAGCATTAGGATCTCTTGGAGCTGCAAAAGAAATATTTAATGAAAAATAAATCGTTATTTTATAAACAAAAAACAAATCTGGGTAAATTTATACCCAGATTGTTTTTTATCTATTTAACACTTCTTAAATATTCTTTAACACTTATACCTGCTATTGCACCATCCGCTACTGCTCTTGATATTTGTTTCAAACCTTTTGTACAATCTCCTACTGCAAATACCCCCGGGATGTTCGTCATCCTTTTGGCATCCACAGCGATATAATTGTTTTCTATCTGTATTCCTAGTTTTTTAGCAAAATCCGTACTAGATGCTGTTCCTTCTGCTATAAAAATACCTGAAATGGGAATGATTGTATTGTCATCTAATTCTACCGCCTCTAAGGTATCTTCTCCTTTTAATCTCTTTACAGAGTTATCGTAAACTTTTATTTTATCACTTCTTAATTCAAGTTTTTTAGCTCCATTAGTTAGTAGTGATATTGAATTTACAAGTGGAATAAGCTCTGTTGCTTCATGAATTGCATAGTCTCCAGCTCCTAAAACAGCTACGTCCTTCCCTCTATAAAAAAAACCATCGCATACCGCACAATAACTTACTCCCTTGCCTTCGAATTTATCAACATTTTCTACCTTTGAAGATTTTCTTGTAGTCCCTGTAGCAAACACTAATGTTTTGCTATTGTACTCTCCTTCTTTTGTAATTACTTTGTAATTATTCGCATCCTCATATGAAACAGATAATACTTCGTCTGTTAAAATTTCTACTCCTATTTTTTTTGCTCCTATTACACCGTTTTCTAAAAGTTCTCTTCCGCTTATAGCATTAGGAAAACCATAATAATTTTCTATCTTGTCCGCTTTTTCTAAAGCTCCTTTATCTTTTCCAATAACCAATGTTTTCAAATTTGATCTTTGAGTATATAACGAAGTTGATATTCCTGCAGGACCTTTTCCTATTATTATTACATCATACATACTATAACTCTCCTTTATACTTAATCATATATACATTTATATTAATTTATACTTAATCATATATACATTTATATTATATACAACAATGTTATTTTTAGCAATCTTCTCTTTACTTTTGTTTAAAAGTATGATATTATGTATTCTCAAAGTAACTTTATGTCCCTAATAATAATTTAAAGGAGGAATTTAAATGTTATACTCAGAATATCTTAAAAAGATTGAAAGTGGTACTACCAACATTTATGAACCTAGTGAAAAAATATCAAAACTGCATGAAATTATACACTCAAACAGCAGAGTTGAACGTTTTATAATTGGAATGCCTATTGATTGGGAATCCCGGTGCAATAACATTGTAGAATATGACAATGTATTAATAGTAAAAGAACTCTTTCGTAATTATGTAAAAGTTATTTGCGGATTACCAAGAGAAGAAAGAAAAGTTATCAATATTGTTACCCATGTTGACCATCCTGCCAAACCCGGCATTTACATCGATGCATATAAAAAGGATTCCGATTACAAGCTTACGCACGATAGTGAATTGACTGTATTTGAACCTTGCGAGTTTCATGTTGATCATCGACTTATCTGGGCAACTCAAGATATGAATGCTCCAAATGGCGATGATTTGACAATTCATATCTATGTTCCTTCACCGCAAACAATTCACTTTGCAGCTCAATTAGAATAATCCTGATTAAAAACAAATATAACTGCTAATTTTTAGCAGTTATATTTTTCGCCTTTAAATAAATAAGTAAAACTACGTGTGTATAGTTAAAATTACTTGATTTTAAATCATTTGCAGTGTAAAATAATTCCATACAAAGATTGGAGTTTTTATGAAGAAAGTTATAGTTGGAATGAGTGGCGGAGTAGACAGCTCTGTTACAGCGTTATTATTAAAAGAAAAAGGATATGAAGTTATAGGTGTAAATCTTAGAATGTGGTCTGATGACTGTTCTTCTACCAGCAAGTGTCATGATACTATTTCTATAGAAGATGCTAAGAATGTTTGCAAGCTACTTCAAATACCTTTTTATACAATAGATTTCCGAAATATTTTTAAAGAAAAAGTAATTGATTATTTCGCAGATGAATATATAAATGGTAGAACACCAAACCCATGTAATACGTGCAATAGATATGTTAAGTTCGAAGCTCTTTTAAACCAAGCCCTTACAGTATTTAATGCAGACTATATTGCAACTGGGCATTATGCTTCTGTAGAATATAATAAAGATACTGATAGGTATTATTTAAAAGAAGCAAAAAATACTTCTAAAGACCAAACCTATGCTTTATATAATTTAACTCAAGAACAATTAAAACATATAATAATGCCTCTTGGAGAATACACAAAGGAGGAGGTTAGAGAAATAGCTAAAAAAAATAATCTTGTTATTTCTGACAAACCAGACAGTCAAGAAATATGCTTTATACCCGACAATGACTATGCCAAATATATCGAAAAAAATTATGAATATAAATCAAGAAAAGGCGATTTTGTAGATAAAGATGGTAATGTTCTAGGTACTCATAAAGGTATTATTAATTATACTATAGGGCAGCGTAGAGGTCTTGGTCTTTCACTTAAAGAACCTCTGTATGTGTCAGAACTAGATATTAAGAACAATAAAGTTATTTTAGTTAAGCATGAAGAATTGTATAAAAACTCATTGATTTGCACAAAAATAAACTATATGGCTATGGCTGATTTAAAAGAAGAAAGAACAGTATTAGCGAAAATTAGATATTCTGCAAAAAAAGAAAAATGTAAATTATCATTATTAGATAATGGTAACTTAAAAGTTACATTTGATTCGCCACAGCGTGCAATAACACCCGGACAATCTATTGTGTTTTATGAAGATAAAATAGTTTTAGGTGGCGGAACAATATTATAGTTAGGAGATAGAATATGGAAAAAATTCAAAATAGGCAAAGAAACTATTTACAAATAACAAGCAAAAAACTATATACTTTAGGAGAAGAAATATTTAGCTCTGTAGTTCATGGGATTGGTTCTGCACTTGCCATCACAGCTTTAGTCCTATTGCTTGTTTTTACTGTTAAAAATGGTGGAAATGCATTAGATATAGTAGGTATATGTATATATGGCTTTACTTTAATATTATTATATACAATGTCAACACTTTATCACGCAATAACAAATGTTAAAGCAAAAAAGGTATTTAGAATCATTGATCATTGTTCTATTTATTTACTAATTGCAGGAACATTTACTCCTATGATTTTTTCAATACTAAGAAATTATGGTTCTACACCATGGATAGTTTTTGGTGTTGTATGGGGAATGGCTATTTTAGGAATACTTATGTACGCTCTTTTCCCAGGAAAATTTAAGATACTAAATCTTTCTTCTTATGTCGCTATGGGTTGGAGTGCTGTGTTTCTAATTCCTAGTTTAATAAAAGAACTTAATGCTATAGGTAGCAAATATAGCTTAGCTTTCTTACTTGCAGGAGGTCTTGCCTATACTGGTGGTGTTGTCTTTTATGCAATTAAAAAAGTTAAGTATTTTCACTCAATATGGCACATTTTTGTACTTGCCGGATCAGTATGCCACTTCTTTTGCATACTTGCATATACTTTAGCTTAATTTGATTATAGATTATAAAT
>CAYXLQ010000028.1:10930-13603 GCA_964465775.1 uncultured Clostridiaceae bacterium | reverse complement strand
AATATAACATTTAATACTGGAAAAAAAATGAAATTTTCAGATAAAATATAAAAAATTGAAAAGTTATTGACATAGTTATGTAAAGTGTGTTATAATATTTTCAGGTATTATATTATTTGGAGGTAAAAAAAATGAATAAAATAGTTAAAAAAGCAATATCAATATTTATTCTAACGGTTATGATAGTTTCATATCTACCATTAGGTTCTATTGTTGCAGCTGTTAGACCATCGGTATCAGTTATTGGACCGAGTTCGCAAACAGTTAAAATAGGGGGAACTGTATCATATACAGTAAACTTTTATAGTGCAGATGTTGTAAACTTAGATGCATCAAAAGTAAGACTTAACGGATTTACAGCAAACGTATCAGTAAATGGAAATGGATTGAATTCAAGAACAGTAACATTATCAAACATACAAGGAAGTATAGGAGCTGGGAAAAGCATAACAGTGTTAGCAGGAGCAGCTTCAAATAGAGAAGGTTCTTCTGTTCAAATACCAAGTTCATTATCTTTTGCATTAGAATCAGCAGTTCAACCAGATACAACGAGACCATCGGTGTCAATTGTTGGACCAAGTTCAACATCTGTTAATGCAGGAGGAACAATAACATATACAGTAAACTTTTATGATAATAAAGCAGTAACATCTATAAACTTATCTTCAGCACATGTAAGACTTAATGGATTTACAGCAAATGTATCAGTAAGTGGAAGTGGTATGACTTCAAGAAAAGTAACATTATCAAACATACAAGGAGCAGCAGGTGCAGGAAAAAGTATAACAATATTGGCAGGAGCAGCACAAGATGCTTCAGGAAATGCTACAGTACAAACACCTAGTTCTTTAACATTCACACTTGCTTCTAAAGTTATAACAGAAAGTCCAGATACAACTAGACCATCTGTATCAATTATTGGACCAAATGTTGCAAAAGTATATGCAGGTGGAACAATAAAATACACAGTGAATTTTTATGATAATAGAGGAATAGAAAGAGTAAACTTGTCATCTTCATATTTAGTGCTTAATGGATTTACGGCAAATGTAAGTGTAACAGGTTCAGGAATTTCAAGAACAGTAACATTATCAAATATCCAAGGAACTTTAGGAAGAAACAAGAGTATAACTGTAAAAGCGGGGGCAGCAATAGATGCAGCAGGAAATGCTACGGTACAAAGCCCAAAATCAATGACTTTTGAAATTGTTAAAAAATCAGTTGTTATTGAACCAACAAAACCAACAATACCAACAAAACCAACAAAACCAGGAACAAGCAAAGTAAATAAACCAGTAGTTACTACAAAACCAACAGTAGTTAAAAGTCAACCGACAAGTATAGCAAAATGTAACGATGATTTATCATTACTTGGAGATATTAATAAAGAAATAACACACTTTGCATCATGGTTAAGATCAGAAAAATATACAGCAACATATGTTCAAGAAAACAACTATGTAGCAAAAGATGAAACAATGACATACATGGTAGAATATTACAATGGAAGTACAGCACCAACACCAAATGTTAAATTTAGATTAACAATACCATATAACGTAGACGTTGAAGAAATAAGCGGTAATGGATTCATAGTAACACAAACTGCTAATGAAACAGTAATCGGATGGGATATGGGTAAAGTACAAAATGAAGCAAGATGTAGATTATATGTAAGAGTAAGATTCTTAGATAATAGTAAATTATTTAATTCGAACGATATATCAGAAGTATTCTATGCAACTCTTAAAACAGAAGCTGGAGGAAATAATGGTTACTCATATATGAGACAATTATTTATAGATAAAAACACTGAGAAAAAGGGAGAATTTAAAAAGTATTTATCATCTTTAGATAATACAAATTCAATTAGACCTGATGATCAAATTACAAGAGCAGAATTTGCTAAATTATTAGTAGATAGTGGAATTGTAACAGTTAAAGCAGGAGATGAATCATATAAAACATTTAAAGATGCAGATTCAATTCCAAGTTATGCTAGAGATGCAGTATCGGCATTAGTTGGTACAAATATAATTCAAGGATATGGAGATGGAGAATTTAAGCCAGACAATCCTATTGTAAGAGAAGACTTATTACAAATGATTGCACAAGCTTCAACTTATATGACAGATGCCAAAATAACAATTCCAAAACCAGTATTCTTATACACGAAAGCAATTGATGATAAAAATGGAGAAATATCTCCTAAGAAAGATTACATTATGGAACTTATGAGACAAAATGTAATAGTTAAATATGAATCTAATCCTGATGCATATGCATTAAGAAAAGAAGCAGTTGAAATTATAAATGCATTAACATTTAGAGGACCATATGTAGAACAGTTGCCAGAGAACACATTAAGATTTGCAGATATAAGAGAAGATGTTACATATTTTTATAATATTGTAGGAGCATCAAATTCATATACTTATAATTACGATTATAGATTATGGCAAAATATACTTGAAATAAAATAATAATAAAAAATTAACAGCGCTATATTAATAGCGTTGTTTTTTTATGTAAAGTGTGGTATAATTATAATAGGTATTTTAAACAGTGAAAAAATAAAATTTTATTTTTTGTTATGCGTAAAGCATTTAATATATATATTAAATTTAAAAGGAGAGAATAAAAATGAAAAAGGTAGTAAACACAATATTAGTA
>CAYXLQ010000028.1:0-10830 GCA_964465775.1 uncultured Clostridiaceae bacterium | reverse complement strand
TTAAATTTAAAAGGAGAGAATAAAAATGAAAAAGGTAGTAAACACAATATTAGTAATTATTGCAATTGGCATGATGTCAACATTAATACCTTTGTTAGTGTTATACAGCGGACAGTCTTGGTTAATAGGACTTGCTCTAGGAGGAGCAATAGTTATGTTTAATCGGAGAAATGTGGCAGGGAAAACTACAGGTGTAGCCTTACTAATAACAACAGCAATAATATTTTTTATGACATCAAATGTTCAATGGCACATATTAATAGCTAGCGCTATATCTGTACCTATATTAGCATTATTGATAGTTATTTTTAAGAAACGTAGAACAGCAAATATGTTATTAATATTAATAGTTATGCTAGTAATCTTTATTAACATTTTGTGGATAGTAAATACTCCGTTTAGTCACAAGAATGAAATTGATTTATCTTTAAAGTATGATCCATATTCAGATATGGAAAATAAAGATGAACAGGAAAAGGAGCAAATACTAGAAGAGGAAGTAGAAGATATAAAAGAAGAAGAGGAACTCCAGATAGAGGAAGAACAGGCAGAAGAAGAACAACCTGAGGTGAAAGAACAAGAAGAACCCAAACCTCAAGTTATAGTAAAAAACTACTATCATAAGGCTAAAGAGATTGTTAGGGAAGTTATTAAGGAACAACCGGCTCCTGTTGCCCAAACACCTCCTGCTCAAGTTATAGAATCACAACCTGTACAAGCACAAGCAGAACCTGTGATACCAGAACCTGTTCAAACTATAGTGCCACAACCCACGCCAGAACCATACTCTAATAGAGGGCCCGGTGTGTATACAGGCGATGTATCGAATTCACAATCATATTCACCCTATACATCAAATAGAGGACCAGGAGTCTATACAGGAGACGTATCAGGCGGTTATGATAACCAGTATACAGGTGACATTTATGGAAATAGTTACATCACAATTTTTGCCGATACGACTAACGTTAGGGTTGGGCAAACATGTACGTTCACAGTTCAAGGAGTTTCAAGCATAAATCGAAACATGATAGAAGGATTTGACTCTAGAACAATGACATACTACCAAGGGGGAAACAATAGTTTTAGCATAAAATTCAATGCTCCTGGAGCATACTTTTTAAATTATGTAGGCTCAAACTCAGAGATTCATATATCAGTATCTCCGTAGTAAATTAATCTTGTCTGACAAGTTCAGACAAGATTTTTTATTATGATGTCAACTTACGACAAATTATTAGATGTTTAATATGTATAATATAGATATTATGAGGTGATAGAGATGAGATATACATATGATAAAGAAAGAGAAAGTTTAAAGTTGGAATTAACGGAAGAAATTGACATGAATAGCTGTAAAGCATTGAGAAGTATTATTGATGGGTATATTATAAAGTATAATCCTAAAGAATGTATTTTAGATTTAAATAAGGTGAACTTCATGGATAGTTCAGGACTTGGGCTTATAATGGGAAGACACAACCTAATAAAAATGCTTAATTCAAAAATGACTTTAATGGGTCCAAATGAAAGCATTAAAAAAATTATAAAGCTTAGTCATATTGGAAAAGAAATAAGGATAGTATAGGTGAACAATATGGAAAATAATATAAAATTAGAAATAGATAGTAAACTTTGTAATGTATCAATAGCCAGAGTAGCTATTACGTCTTTAGTTTCACAAAAGAATGTTCCAATTGATGAAATAACAGAAATAAAAACTGCAATATCTGAGGCAGTTACAAATTGTATAGAGCATGCATATAAAGAAGATGAGAATAAGGTAATAGTATCTGCTAAACTTTCTACAATTGATGATATGGATTTTTTGTTAATAAATATAGAAGACTTTGGAATAGGGATAGAAGATATTGATCTTGCAACTACTCCTGGATATACTACTAAACCTGAACTAGAACATGCAGGGATGGGTTTTACTATAATGGAAACATTTATGGATGAAATAACAATTGATTCAGAAGTTGGAAAAGGAACTAAAATAAAATTAATGAAGAAGTTGAGAACTAGAAAAGTAAGTAATATATAATAATAGTTATATAGATTAATAATATGCATCTAAAATATTAGACAAAATGTTTAATGTTTTAGATGTTTTTTATAAAAATCCAATAAGAAATAAATTTAAAGTCAAAATTTGACAAAAACTCCAAATATATTATATTATATATTATATTAGAGGTGTTTTAGATGGAAAAAAAGGGAATAAGTTTAATAGTATTAGTAATAACAATAATAGTGATGATAATATTAGCTGGAGCAATCATATTAGCGTTAAACGGTAGCGATATAATTGGTAAAGCGACTGAAGCAAAAGAAAGTTATTGAGGAGCCAATATAAAGGAAAGAATAGAGGTTTATAATGGTGAAAGAGAGCTAGAAATAGCTTTGGGAAAACCTGCTAAAGATGTCTATGAAATAATTAATAGCTTGTATGAAGAAGGATTAATAACAAGTGAAGAGGCAGAAGTATTAAGGTTAAATCCAAACAATCCAATTAATGTTGGTGATATAGAAATAAGTTTAAGTCGATTTATAAATACAGGCTTAAAGGATGATGATTTAGATCCTAGTTTAAAAGATTTTATAACTGTATGGAGAGTAAATGCAGGGGGAACAGTAGTATTACCATTATTTGAAAAAATAAATTATAATATGTTAGGATCTGTTGATGCATCTTTTATACGAAGGGATTTAGAGTATGACTTCTATGTTGATTATGGAGATGGTACAGGAGTATATCATATTACTAGTTATAATGATGAAAATGCAAAACACACATACACTAATGCTGGAGATTATGAAGTTAAAATAACAGGAAAATGTGAAGGATTTAGTTTTTATCAGCAACATGGACAAGTTTCAAAAACAGACACCAATAGTAATCAGTTAATAAGTATTAAACAATTTGGAGCAGTAGGATTTGTTGATGTGAGTTTTGATAATGCTAGAAATTTAAATTGTCAATTACCAGAACCAGTAAAGAACACTTTTAAAGAAACATTACTGATGCCCTTTATGTTTAGAACATGTTCACTAACTGGAACTATACCAACAAACTTTTTAAAAGGAGCAAGTAAAGCTGTTATAATTTGCAATATTTTTTCAGGACAAAGTGGGCTAACAGGATTTATAAATGATGATTTCTTTTCAAACTGTTTTGAAGCAATATCTTTTCAATCTGTATTTTTTGGCTGTAGAAATTTAAATATAAAACTTACAGAAAATATATTTAAGAATAATAGGAGTTTAAAAAGTCTTTTTGGGATATTTACTTATTGTTCTAATATGAAGGGAGAAATTCCGGAGGATTTATTAAAAAACAATACAGAATTAGAAAATACACGACAATTGTTTGCTGCATGTACAGGGATTACAGGTTCAATTCCAGAAAATTTATTTAAGTATAATACTAAACTAGAAGATGCAAGACTGACATTCTCTCAATGTACAGGACTTAGAGGTTCAATTCCGGGTAACCTATTTAGTAATAATCCCGACTTGGCGGGTGTTGAAGCCCTTTTTGAACAGACTACGGGACTTACGGGTTCAATTCCAGAAAACTTATTTAAAAATAATACAAAAATAAAAGCATTTGGATATGCTTTCAATGGGGCTATTGGTCTTACCGGAGAGATTCCAGAGAACTTGTTTAGATATAATACAGAAGCAGTTAGCTTTAATTCCGTGTTTTCAGGTTGTATAGGTCTTACAACGATTCCTTCAAATTTATTTAAATATAACACAAAAGCAAATAATTTTAATGCGGCATTCTCTAATTTAGATGAAGATGGCGACGCTGCACCAGGAATTGATATAACAACGCAAATGAATTTTATAGGAATAGCTCCTAAAATGTGGGAGAGAAGTATAACAGGTTTGACTGGAGTAGATATGTACAGAGGTTGTACTAAGTTAAGTAACTATGCAGATATTCCTGAGGTTTGGAAATAAAATTAATAATACATAAAGCATTGGTATTTGGAAACAACATACCAGTGTTTTTTGCAATAACTTTAAATAATGTGAACTATTCTTAACTTTTGTAAACAAAATATTGAAACAAACCTTGAAAGGTGTTAATATAATAGCATGAGAAAAAAAAATAATAATATAATAGTCGAAAATGATAATATAATAAGAATAGATCAATACCTTGCTGAAAAAGAAGGGAAGTATACAAGAACTTTAATTCAAAAAATGTTAACTGAAGGGAAAATATTAGTAAATGGAAAAGAAAAGAAAGCATCATATAAAGTAAAATCAGGAGATATAATTGAAGTTGAAGAATTAGATACAAGAACTCTAGAAGTTGTACCAGAAGACATTGATGTAGATATTGTTTATGAGGATGATGATATCATTATTGTTAATAAAAAAAAGGGAATGGTTGTACACCCTGCAAATGGAAATTATACTGGGACGTTAGTAAATGCTTTAATGCATTCACATAAAGACAGACTTTCAAGTATAAATGGAGTTATTAGGCCTGGGATTGTTCACAGACTTGATAAAGATACAAGCGGGTTACTAGTTGTTGCAAAAAATGATATAGCTCATAAAATACTTTCTGAAAATTTTAAAAAACATGAAGTAAAGCGTTCATATATATGTTTAGTAAAAGGAATAGTTGCTAAAGATGAATTAGTTATAAAACTTCCAATCGGAAGAGACGATGCAAACAGAAAAAAAATGAAAGTAACAAAGAAAAATTCTAGAGAAGCAGAAACGCACATAAAGGTTTTAGAGAGGTTTAAAAAGTCAGGCTACACATTAGTTAGAGCAACACTTAAAACAGGAAGGACGCACCAAATACGTGTGCACATGTCACATATAAACCATTCCATTGTAGGAGATGGAGTGTATGGCAAGGAAAAGAATGAATTTAATATGAAAGGTCAAATGCTTCATGCTGATAATTTAGCTTTTAGTCATCCAGTTACAAAGGAACACGAGGAATGGAGAATAAAACTTCCAAAAGAATTTGAAGTAGTACTAGAATTATTAAGAAAAAGAGAAAAATAAATTGGCATATAAATTAATATATGCCAAATTTATATCAACACAAGCTCGTGATAATAATAGTATATGTAATAAGATAAAGGTGGTGAAGGAATGTCTAAAATTAGAATAAATAAATATATTGCTGAAAGCGGCTTTTGTTCTAGAAGAGAAGCTGATAGTTATATAGAAAAAGGGCAAGTATCAATAAATGGAAAGATTCTTAATGAAAAGGGTAAACTTGTAGATATAGAAAAAGATATAATTTATATAGATGGAAAAAAGTTAACTATAAAGAACAGGAATATATATATAATAATGAATAAACCAAAAGGATATATTACTACATCAAAGGAACAATTTAATAGACCTTGTGTTTTAGATATAATTAAAGAAAAAGAAAGAGTATATCCAGTTGGCAGACTTGATATGGAGACATCAGGCTTGCTAATAATGACAAATGATGGTGAATTTACAAATAAAGTAACACATCCTAGCAATGAAATATATAAAAGGTATGAAGTAACAGTATATAAAGAAATTATTGATAGTGAACTAAAAAGTTTAGAACAAGGAGTCAACATTGGGGGATATATTACTAAACCTGCTAAGACAACTAGATTAAAGAATAATAGCTTTATTATTATGATTCATGAAGGAAAAAACAAGCAGATTAGAAAGATGTGTGAAAGCATAGGGCATAATGTAAAAGAATTGAAAAGAATAAGCATTGGAAAGTTGATGCTTGACGACTTAAAAGTAGGAGAATATAAAATAGTAGAATATAATTTAATTGAAAAGGCATTAAAAAAACCGTAGTATTTCTACGGTTTGATATATTAATGTTTTCTTTTCCTAGCAGCTTCTGACTTTTTCTTTCTTCTCACACTCGGTTTTTCATAGTGTTCTCTTTTTTTCATTTCTGCAAGCACACCATATTTAGCGCATTGCTTTTTAAAACGTTGCAATGCATTATCTAAGCTTTCATTATCTTTTATTTTTATTCCTGGCATTATATATTCCCTCCTTCCAGTGGGAAATACTCATGTTAAAATCAAATTATTCTATAAAGTATTTCAAATTTACCAGTAAATTATACTATATATTTTTTTGAAAGTCAAGGACAAAGTGTGATTTCAACCATCTTGCAGAGGCATAACGTATTATAAAAAAACACTAAAGTTTTACTTTATAATATATAATATAAATATATTTAAAACTATTATCGAAATATAAAAAAGTGATTCTGCTTAATTGACATTAATAGCTATATATAGTAATATGTAAAATGTGGAGGAAGATTAAATGAAGTTAAAATTAGACTACAAAAAGATAATATCCGAGGTGATTACAGCCTCGTTAATTATAATAATATCAGGAATAGCAATCTACTCTTTTATTATCATTTCAGATCAAGGAGTAGATGTATATAATAATAGCCCAAAAGTTGAAGTTATGAAAGGTACTAATAAAATACAAGAAGTGCTATCGATAATAGAAAACAAATATATGGAAGATGTAGATGTTAGTAAGCTAATAGATGGGGCAATAGAAGGTATATTTGATACAATGGAAGATCAGTATACTAGATATCTAACAGAAGAAGAATATGAAGAAATAAAAACCCAGGGAAATGAACAATTTACAGGAATTGGAGTTCATATATCAAGAAAAGCAAATACAGGAGAAATGGTTATTGTAAGTGTAATGCCAAGTACACCAGCAAAAGAAGCAGGAATTTTATCAGGGGATATTGTTTTAAAAGTAAATGATATAGAAGTAACCAAAGATAATTATACGGAATCTGTTAATAATATAAAAGGCGAACCAGGAACAACCGTTAAACTGGTATTAAAACGAGGAGAAGAAATTACTACAAAGGAAATAAAGAGAAAACAACTAACAGCAAACAATGTGGAATCCGATTTACTACCGGGGAATATAGGATATATTAGAATATTAGAATTTGAAAATGGTATATATGATCAATTTAAAACAGAGTATGATGAATTAATTAAGAATAAAAAGATAAAAGGATTAATAATTGATGTTAGAAATAATCCAGGTGGAATTGTGTCTGAAACAGTTAAAATTACGGATTTAATATGTGGAGAAGGTAAAATACTGGAAACAATTTATAGAGATGGTTCTAAAAAGGTATACATGTCAGATAAAGAAAAGATAGAAGTGCCATTAGTTGTACTTGTAAACGAAGCAAGCGCTAGTGCATCTGAGATATTAGCAGGAGCGGTTAAAGATTTAAAACAAGGCACTTTGGTTGGAAAAAAGACATTTGGTAAAGGTATAGTGCAATCTATCATTCCTCTTGAAAATGGAGGGGCAATTAGTATAACTACGGCTAAATATCATACTTCATCAGGTATTGAAATACATGGTAAAGGTATAATGCCAAATGTAGAAGTAGAATTACAAGAAGGAAGCAGTAGTATATTATTAGATTTAACTAAAGATCAACAAGTAAAAGCAGCTATAAAAATTATAAACGAACAATAATATTACAATGTAACACAAATGTAAAATAAATGAAAAACATAACAACAATTGTTGGTTAAAAACAAAAAAAGAAAACATAATAATGTAACAAAGGGCGCAAACAAACCCTTTGTTTTTTGACATAAAACCTTCATTATGCTATAATCCATAATTAAAGAGGCGAAGAGGTGGTAATATGATTTCTAGGGATTCATTACTTCAAGTTAAAAAACATATGGAAGGTTGTATTGGACAAGAAATATATATCAAGGCCAATTTAGGAAGAAACAAGCAAATGCAAAAAGTAGGGACGATAGACGGGGTATTTACGAATTTGTTTGTTATAAAAGAGCAAGAAACTGAGCATAAGTATTCTTACACATATGCAGACATCCTTACCAACAATTTAGAAATGACTAAAGTAGACACTGGTGAACCAATTGTTAATTATGAATTGAATTTGCCAAAAAAATATACCAGATTATAAATTTAAATAATACACGTAGAAATTATACTACTTGTGTTATTTTTTTGCATAATCCATTGTTTTACTCATATACATGTATTAAAGGTATAAGGAGGAATATTATGCAAGTAAACATGGATAAGCAAAAAATAAATGTGAATAAAAATATTGTGAAAGGATCTAATGTAGTATGGATAGAACAAGATGTTTTAGTGCCGGATACTAAACCAGATGTTATGAAAATAATTAAAGTTGATGAGTGTGTAAACATAACATCTGCAGAAGTAGCAGAAGGAAGTATAAGGATATCTGGGAATATAACATATTATATAATGTACATTGCAGATAGTGGTGAAATTAGAGGGATTAGTATGCTATATCCTTTTGTTAAAGTACTTGAAGACAAGGATATAATGACAAATATGAAATTAAGAATATTGCCTACAGTTAGAAACATTATTTATTCATTACCAAATGAAAGAAAGATAGCTTTAAAATCAGAAATCATCTTTAGATATAAACTAATGGAAATAGGAGAAATTGAATTACTAAAGAAAATTGAAGACTCTAAAGATATGCAATTTAAAATATCTAAAGACAGCTTCTATAATGTTAATGAAAGTAAAGAAGATACACTAGACGCAAGTGAAGATATAATGCTTCCAGATACTCAAGTAGCTATAAAGGATATTTTAAGAGTCTTTACGAATATTGTTAACACAGAATATAAAGTTAGCTACAATAAAATACTAATTAAAGGAGAAGTAGGAGTAACGATAATATATGTTGCTAATACTGAACAACAAGAAATCGCCAAGTATATAGCTAATATACCATTTACAGGAATGCTAGAATTTTCTAACATACAAGATAATAATAAATTTGATATTGATTATAATATAAAGAATTTTGAGATAAGTGTAGACACCTCAAATGATACAGGAAAAATGTTGAATATTAATGCTGAAGTAAAAGCAGATGCAACAATGTATGAAGAAAAGGAGATTGAATATATTAATGATTTTTATAGTATAGATAAGGAACTAAATTATAAAAAGAACGGTGTAAATATAATTAAAAACAAACAAATAATTAATAAGACAGTCACATTAACAGATAACATTGGCGTTGTACCAGATGGAGCTAGAATGTTGGATTCAAGTGTAGATCTATCAAATATAAGCAATAAAGTTTCTGGAGGAAATATATATGTAAACGGAAACGTTAAGGTTAATGTAATGTACGACATTTTAGATGGTAATAAAATAGAAAGCAAGGTATATGACATGCTGATTGATACTACGATACCTCTTCCAAGGGATTTAGAGGAGAAATATGTAAATATAAATATTGATTTGTTAAATCATAATATTAGTATTAATAATAATAGTGTTGAAGCAAACGTTGAAGTTGATATACAGACTGAAATATATAACGTTGAGAATATAGAAGAAATTAGTGATATAAAATTTGAAGATTTAAACGAAGAATTATTTGATAATATGAATATATACATAGTTAAAAAGGGTGATACATTATGGCAAATTGCTAAAAAATACAAAACAAGTGTCGATAAAATTATTCAAATAAATATGATAGTAGATCCAGATAAAATTGATATAGGTCAAAAATTGTTAATTATAAGGTAATAGTATGAGATTAAAATATTATTACAAGCTTTTAAGGCAGGTGCGCATAAAAAAGGCATTTGCCTTGTTTATAATAATTTATGGATTACTATTAATCTTATATATATTTTTTATCAAGCAAATTAGTCCTACAATAAGAACTTTATCAGACAATAGAGCTAAAGCAATAGCATTAAAAGCCACTAATGAAGCAGTCATGGAAAAAATATCTGAAATAAAATATGATAATTTAATGCATGTATCTATAGGTGATAATGGAAAAATAACAGGTTTAAATGCAGATGTAATTGAAATGAATAAATTATCTGTAGAGATAACTAATCAAATACAAGAAAAACTCCTGAATATAGAAGGTTCTGAGTTTGGAATACCGATAGGTAAAGCTTTAGGGTTATCAATTTTTTCAGGATATGGACCTTATATTATAGTTAAGGCAATACCGATGGGAAATGTATCTGTTGATTTCAAAACGGAATTTAAAACAGAGGGAATTAATCAAACAAGACATAGAATATATATACAGGTAAAAACCAGTGTTAGGATGGTAGCACCATTTATAAGTGAAATTGCAAATTTTGAATCAAATATAACAGTGGCAGAAACTGTTATAGTCGGAGATATTCCCGAGGCATATTATAATTTACAAGGAGTTGAAGGTATAGATTTAAAAGACACATTAGAATATATAGATTAAAAAACCGACATATTCATGTCGGTTCTTTAATGTTATTTAGATACAATTTCATTAAAAAGCTCAATTTTTTCTCTTAACTTTTTAGTAAATATAGCCTTTATTCTATAGTCTGTAATTTCATAGAAGGGCATATTATAAAATGTCTCTGCAGTTATTCTGTTGTAATATACATATCCTTTAGGTCTCTTGTATGTAGAATCAGGGGCAACAACATGAATATTAAAGAGTAAAACATCACTTGAAACTTGTTGCGGAAATAAATGGAATGTCACAGATTTACCTTTGAAATTAAAGATGGTCGAAAAAGATAAGTCGATATCACTGATAGTCACAACTATTCCTCCATTCGTAGAAAAAATAAGTATTACATGACATAAATTATAACACAGGAATGACGCAAAATCAATATAACAAAAAAGCTCCAAACCGAAGTGGTTGGAACTTTTAAATATTCTTGTTTATCTCTTAGAGAATTGTGGAGCTTTTCTAGCTTTTTTAAGTCCATATTT
>CAYXLQ010000027.1:0-13753 GCA_964465775.1 uncultured Clostridiaceae bacterium | reverse complement strand
AAACAGATAAATAGAATTTATAAAGCAAACTAAAGCCACCCTAAGGGTGGCTTTTTTAATACTATAATTAAAAATACATTCAAAAGTACATAATTTCAATTGGCAGGGGTAGAGAGAGTCGAACTCCCATGAACGGTTTTGGAGACCGTCATGTTACCATTACATCATACCCCTATGTATAATTGTTAGTTTTGATTCTAGCATAGTATAACATATTATACATATAAAAAACAAGTCTAATTTTTTAAAAACATATTAAATTTATACCAATATTGTTAAAACTAATACTAATAAGCGCTTAAGAGAAATTTTGTATAGCTTTACAATAAACAAAATATAGGCTATAATATAGATATAGTAATAAATACAGAATATTAAAATATATAATTATATGAAAGGAAGTGGAAATAGAATGTTATATGCAGATAAATATGCTACGGGAGCAACATCGACTCTTGGGAGATTGATTTACTGCATAGAAGCAGGAAATCGGGAACTTCAAGAATTAACAGAGCACTATGAAGATGAAAGGATACATCTTTTTTCTGCTAAACGGCAATCAGACTTGGAAGAATTCTTAAAACTAGTAAAAAATATTTCAACGCAAACACCAGTTTACGAAATAATAGAATACTTGCGGTATGATAAGAAAACATCAAGCAAATTCTATGGAGGAATATGCATAAGAGGATACAAGTATTTTAATCCATCTAAAAGCATTAAAGAAATTATGATTGAAGAAGATGACGAAAGATGCTATCAACAACTAGAAATGCAAATGGAAGATGAAGAGCCTCAAGTTTCTGATGATTACAGAATATTTGACGAAAATTAAATTATTAACCACTGGTTAATTACCAGTGGTTAATTCTTTTATTAATTTTAAATTGCTTAAGGAGGAGAGAATTCTGATGACTCATAGAAAGCGGTACTATATTTTCGACATAGATGGAACTATAAAAGATGTTGTTAGAGAACACACAGAGGCTTTAGAACGTACATTAAAAATGTTGAATATAGGTATAAAAAAAACCAAACTAATATTACTCATTAATGATATAGCTATGTGGTTTGTTAAAACAGGAATCCTTCCAACGAACAGGAATATGCAAGAAGCAATGCTGCGAATATACTCCATATTAATAAAACAGTCTTTAATAAGTTTTAAGGCTAAATATTATAATGAATATTGCAGAAAGAATATATTTTTTCCAAAAGTATTAAGAAAAATGAAAAAACTTAAGCAACAAGGACACATGGTATATTTAATTTCTACTAATTTGCAAAACATAACAATATTAGAAAAAATAGATTGTAGATTTTTTGACAAAGGATATATAATGCATAAAAACAATATCCCTAAGAAAAAACTGTATATTGATATAGTAATTGAAAACTCATTACCAAAACAAGATATGATTATAATTGGAGATAATATATTCGATGATATCATTCAAACACAAGGGTTAGGAATAAAGGTAATATTAGCAAATCAATATAATAGTAAACTTAAACGTGTAATAAGCAAGATGTTTTTTTGGGAAAATATCACGGTTAAAAAGATTTAAAAGAAGAGAGTATTTTTACTCTCTCTTCTTTTTGCAATCTAAACTTTACAAATCCATCTAAATCGTTTACAATAGTTAGTATGTAAAGGAGAATAGGAAATGATAGCAACAAACAATGTAACATTAAGATTTGGGAAAAGAGTTTTATTTGAAGATGTAAACGTAAAGTTTACTTCAGGAAATTGTTATGGATTAATAGGAGCAAATGGAGCGGGAAAATCAACATTTCTTAAAATATTATCAGGAGAAATAGAACCAACTAATGGAGAAGTTCAAATAAGTACAGGTGAAAGATTATCTATTTTGAAACAAAATCATTACGAGTATGATGATGTTTCAGTTCTTACAACTGTAATTATAGGAAATGAAAAATTATACAAAATAATGACAGAAAGAGAAGCAATATATATGAAGGAAGACTTCTCAGATGAAGATGGCATAAAAGCAGGAATATTAGAAGCAGAATTTGCAGACATGAATGGATGGGATGCAGAATCAGAAGCAGCAATATTATTAAATGGGCTAGGAATAGAAAAGGAACTACATGATAAGCTTTTAAGAGAACTTTCTGGAGCAGAAAAAGTGAAGGTTCTTCTTGCTCAAGCTTTGTTTGGCAATCCTGATATTTTATTACTTGATGAACCAACAAACCATTTAGATATCGATGCAATCAGGTGGTTAGAAGAATTTTTAATTAACTTTGAAAACACAGTAATTGTAGTATCACATGATAGATATTTTTTAAATAAAGTATGTACTCATATTGTAGATATAGATTATTCAAAATTACAAATGTATGTTGGTAACTATGATTTTTGGTATGAATCTAGTCAACTTGTACAAAGACAAATGAAGGACTCAAACAAAAAGAAAGAGGATAGAATAAAAGAATTACAAGAATTTATAGCAAGGTTTAGTGCAAATGCTTCGAAGTCTAAACAAGCTACTTCAAGAAAGAAGATGCTTGAAAAAATAGAACTTGATGATATTAGACCGTCTAGTAGAAAATATCCATATATTGATTTTAAACCAGACAGAGAAATTGGAAATGATGTGTTAACAGTTAAAAATCTATCTAAAACTATAGATGGAGAAAAGGTTATAAACAATATATCATTTACATTAACTAAAGACGATAAAATAGCATTAGTGGGGTCTAATACTGCCGGAATATCTGCGCTATACTCTATACTTTCAGGAGAGATGGAAGCAGATGAAGGCGAAATAAAATATGGTCAAACAATTACCCATTCATACTTTCCAAAGGATAATAGCAAATACTTCAATAATGATTTAACTTTGTTAGATTGGCTTAGAGATTATTCTAAAGAAAAAGACGATACATTTGTGAGGGGATTCTTAGGAAGAATGCTTTTTTCTGGAGAAGAAGGATTAAAGCAAACTAAAGTCATTTCAGGAGGAGAAAAAGTAAGATTAATGCTTTCTAAAATGATGTTATCAGGTGCAAACTTATTAATATTAGATCAACCAACTAACCATTTGGATATGGAATCAATTACTGCACTTAATAATGGATTAGTAGCATTTAAAGGAGTTTTGTTATTTAGTTCCTACGATCATCAATTTGTTCAAACGACAGCAAATAGAATAATGGAAATAACAAAAGAGGGATTAATTGATAGGAAGACAACTTATGATGAATATTTAGATCAAAATGAATCAGCAAGAAAAATTATAAATGAAATAGAATAAAACATTTAGAGCCATACAAAGGCTCTTTTTTATATATAAATAGACTGTAGAGTACTAACTTAAATAGATGATATAGAAACTTACCGTTGTAACAAATAGAACAATAATCACATAGCATATAAATATATGGAGGTAGATTGCATGGATATAGTTGTACAAAAGTATGGAGGAACTTCGGTAGCAGATAAAGATAAGTTAGAACAAGTTTGTTTAAAAATAATAGATACATATAATAAAGGAGCGGGAGTAGTTGTTGTAGTATCAGCCCAAGGCGATACAACCGATAATCTTATCAGCAATGCAAAAAAATATTCTCACAAAAAACATAAAAGGGAAATGGATTTACTACTTTCGACAGGAGAAATGCAGACAGTAGCATATCTGACTATGATGTTAAAAGACAAGGGTTATAGTGCAATATCTCTTACAGGAGAACAAGCTGGGATTATAACCAATGGAGTTTATGGAAGTGCAAAAGTTATTAAAGTAATAAAAGAGAATATAGAAAAACACATTAATGATGGAAAGATTGTTGTTGTAACCGGCTTTCAAGGAGTGGATAAGTTTGGAAATATCAATACTTTAGGAAGAGGGGGAAGCGATTTATCAGCAGTAGCAATTGCAGTATCTTTAGAAGCTAAAGAGTGTATTATATATACAGATGTTAATGGAATATACAGTGCAGATCCAAGAGTTATAAAAAAAGCAAAATTGCTTAAAAATATATCTTTTGAAGAAATCCTAGAGGCATCTACAGCGGGAGCAAAAGTATTACATAATAGATCTGTAGGAGTTGGAAGACTTTATGATATTCCTATAACTGTAAAAAGTCTAGTGGAAGAAGGGGAAGGAACTAAACTTATGCATATTAATAAACAGTCCGATATGTTAGAAAATTATGGACCTAAGATAATAACGAAGAATGATAATATATCAAAAATAACTATAGTAGGAGATAGTTTAATATCTTATCCTGAATATATAAATAAAATATTCAAGATAGCAGCACAA
The DNA here is from genome assembly GCA_964465775.1 of uncultured Clostridiaceae bacterium. Lineage (GTDB taxonomy): Bacteria > Bacillota > Clostridia > TANB77 > CAG-465 > CALXJE01. Next base: position 9,461 of record CAYXLQ010000027.1, on the reverse strand, counting down.
AAAGATTTTCAAATAATAATGGTAACTTTCAGTGAAATTAGCATAAACATTGTAGTTAAAAATGAAATAGCAGAGGAGTTCATCTGTTTACTACATGAAAGTTTAATGGAAAGGAAAGAATAATAAAACATTTTACTTTATATGAGATTACTCTAATTTTATTGATTGACATTAAATATTAGTAATGGTAAAATACTTCTTAGGGTGAGTAGATATGAGTAAAGATAGAAAAACATTAATTGCACTTTTATTAGGAATAATACTATTACTTTCTTTTGCATTAATATATTTAAATACAGATTTATTTAATAAAACAGAAGTTGGTGAAATAATTGATAAAAACGTATCAAATAATATAAGATTTTATAGAGAATATCCAACCGTTCCAGAAGAAAACAAATTTCATTATGCTACGTATGAAGAAGTAATAAATGTATTGACAAAAGGCACAGGAATAGTATTTCTTGGTTTTCCTTCATGTAAATGGTGTCAAGCTTATGTTCCTGTATTAAATGAAGTTGCTGTAGAAAGCGGAATAAATAAAGTATATTATTATAATATAAAAGAAATTAGAGAAAACAATACAGATGAATATAAAAATATAGTTAAAATTGTTTCTGATTATTTAAGTGATGATGAAAATGGAAATAAAAGAATATATGTACCTGATGCATATTTTGTTAAAGGTGGAATAATAAAGGGAAACAACAATGATATGAGCACAATTACTTCAGCAATAAAGGTAGAGGAATATTTTACAGAAGAGAAAAGAAAAGAACTTAAACAAGAACTTGTAAAATTAGCAAAAGAAATACAAGCTTCTGAATGTGATGATGATATTGTAAATGATGATGATTTAGGATGCTAAACATATAAAATAGTACAAAAGTTATGGTTTGTACTATTTTTTTGCATATTGATGAGATGACGGGAATATATATTAATATATAAAATTAGCAAAAGGAGGAAAATATAATGGAAGATAAGAAAATGAACACAGGATCAATTAATCATAATGTAATAATGGAAAACAGAGAAAAGGTAATAATTACAGGGATTATTGATATTCATAGCTTTGATGATGAATTGGTATTAACAGAAACTGAGATGGGAATTCTAACTATAAAAGGCAAAGATTTAAAGATGAACAAATTAAATTTAGATAATACAGAACTTATTATTGAAGGGAAGATTGCGATGTTACAATATAATGAAGTTGAACATATGAAAAAGGGTGGAATGTTTAATAAAATATTTAGATAATAGTTAAATAAGTAGTAGGAGATATAATGAAAATAGAAGAAGAAACACTTATATTTCTTAACTTTATAGCGCTTGGAATTGTTATAGGTATAATTTTCGATTTTTTTAGGGCAATTAGAAAAGTAAAGAAATATAATCTAAGAGATATTTATTTACAAGATATCACATTTTTTTTAATAGTAGGTATAGTGACAGCAATAATGTTAATATACAATTTAGAGTATAGTCTGAGACTATATCTCTTTTTATCTCTCTTTTTAGGAATAGTTATATATACTAGCACAATAAGTAGGTATATTTTGAAAATATTTATTATATTTATAAAAACAATTAAAGCAACAATTAGCTTTATAATATTACCATTGTGTATAATAAAAGAGGTAAATAGCATTATTTATAAATTTTTATCAAATATAGTAAAAATATGTTGCAATAAAATATACTATATGATATTTTATTGGTATAACAAATTAAACATAAAAAAACCGAAGAAAAAAATCAAAATAGAGGTAAGTAAATGAGAAATATTCAAAGAGAAACAAAAAACAGAAAAAAGTATAAAATCTCTAGAATGCTTTTTATAGTAGCATTTACATATTTTTTGTCCGTTTTTTTAATTCAACAATATAAACTCAATGAATATAAAGTAAAAGAAAATTATTATACTACTACTATTGCTGAAATTAATTCTGAAAGAGCAGAGTATGAAGCATTAGGAGAAAAAACAGATAGTATAGAGTATATAGAAAAGGTTGCAAGGGAGAGGCTCGGTCTAGTAAAGCCATATGAAAAAATATTTATGGATGTTAACAAATAAGGAGAATTTATATATAAATTGAATAAAAGGGAAATCTTATAGATTAGATTTTCCTTTTATACTATTTTAATAAACTTAATTGTTACTTCGTGACCATCAGTTAAAGAAGAAAGTTTAATATCATTATTGCTGGTATTTTTAAATTTTAAATCTGCTCCTCCATAAAGAATGGTAGCATCCTTGTTTTTAGGCACATAATATACACGTTTACTATGTGGATGTCTTTCAATAATTTCAAAGTTAGAAATTAAGGCGACATTATATAAAGTACTACTAATTTGACAGATCCCTCCGGCATAAATCTTGATTTTTTTTCCATTACCATTAAAGCCAGTAGCTTTTTTAAATCCTTCTTTTTCTCCCATTGGACCTATAGTGTCATTAAAAGAAAAGGTCTCTCCTGCTTTTACAGTTGTACCATCCAAAATTTCAATAGTTTTTTTAATGTTATATATTCTGTTTTCTTCTTTATCATAGATTGTAGTTGAATATTTTGCTATTTCCACTTCTTTTGGCTCTTCCATTTGTTTAGGAATTTCTTCAGTTGTTTTTACACCATCATCTGAAATGGAACTACTGTTATTTTTATTAATATCATTTATTATTTGATTTGAGTCCTGAATATCTTCAGAAGGATCAGTGATGCGTTTTTTCCCCACATATGAATTATTTTCTTCATCATTTTGTATAGTGTTATTTCTTAGATTTTTAATAGGAGTACTAGTAGAAAAAAACATAGCAAAGATAAAACCACCTAAAACTATAAAGATTATTAATACTAGTAAAAAACCTTTAAAATTAAAATCTTTCATAAAAACCTCCAAACACATAGATATTTTGTGCGTTATTACAAAAGATATTCAAAAATTAATATGATAAAGATTTATAATTTTATAACTTTAAATTAAAAGTTTAAATGATTATATAATATTATTTTTATTATTTCCAAACATAATAAAAAATATAACAAGAATAAGAATCATAGGTATTATTCCGCTAAAATTTAAAGATGAAGAAGATTTCTTGTTAAAAGGATTTTCATCATTACAATCATTTAATGGAATATCATTATTTTCACAAAACATATTATCAACTCCTCATATTTAAAATAAAAACTTTTCAATATTATATTTACTATTATCTTATTGCCAGGACAAAATAAGTGTTACAAAAAATTAAAAAATAGTGAAAAACAAGAAGATTTCGTGAAAACATATGATTTATACATTGAAATGAAAAAATATCCTAATAAAGCCAAATTAAATACTATTAGAAAAAGAATAATATAAATAAATAAATAAGGAGATATAATTTAATAAAGGGAGAAGATGTATAGTGATCGAACAAATAAGTAATAATCTTTTAAAACTATTATCGGATGAGAAAGATACATGTGAGCAAAAAGAAATATTGCTTTTCGGAATTACTAGAATAGTGGAAGATGTTCCTAAATACATTGCATTAATATTAATATCCCTGTTTTTAGGAGTTATAAAAGAATTAGCCATAGTATATGGAGTTATAATTACTTATAAATCCTTTGTTGGTGGAGTTCATTTAAAAACAAATATTGGATGCTTTGTATGGACACTTATTTCAAACCTTGCTTGTATATATATTCCAATGTTATTAGATTTTGCAATAAAAGAATTAACATTAATGTACATAATAGTATATGTTTTTTCAATCTATATAATAATAACTTATGTTCCAGCAGATGTTCCGGAAATACCTATAGTAAATAAAAAAAGAAGAATAAGAGATAAAATAATGTCATTTATAATGCTTAATATGTTATATCTAATTGCCATTTTGTTTATTAAGAATACTTATTATTCTAGTATAATAATAATAACAATTTTTAATATTGATATAATGACGATAAGATTGATATACAAATTATTTAAAAATGAATATGGGTATGAAACCTATATTCCTAAAAGTTGCTGATTATGGATTAGAATCTAATCTATAATTAATATTACATTAATATATAAGTTTATATATAGGAGGTAGAGATATGAAAACTTTACTAAAAAAAATGGTAACATCATATGCAAAAGCCACTACAAACACATGTTTTTTTCTATTGTTTCACGCTACTAAAATGCCAAAAAGTCTAATAAAAGAATAAGACATATGTAAAAATCTATAAGTTGTTTTAAACAATTTATAGATTTTTATATGTTTTTTAAAAGTTGAAAAATAATAAAAAAGTTAAGTTATATTTATTAATATCATCTATCGAAAACAACTGTTTGATAAAACATATTATTATCATAATCAATGTTTGTAACAATGTCTCCTTTATTATATTTTTTGAAAAATCTTATAACTTCGTATAATCCAAAACCAGAAGATTCTTTTTTAGTAGAATAATTTTTGTTAAATATTTTAGTTATATCTATATTATTAGGATCCTTTACAGAATTACCAATAATAATCACATCGGATTTTTTGCTTTCGTTATGATACGCATTTACAATAAGTTTTTTATCTTCACTATCTATGGCTGCTTCAATAGAATTATCTAAAAGTATACCTACAATTCTAGAAAGTTCAAATTTAGGAAAGTTCACTTCTGACACCCTGAGATTTATATCTAATGATAAATTTATTTTAAAGTCTCTCGCTTTTAAAGTCTTTCCAACAACAATTCCATAAATTGAAGGGTCATTAATGACTTCAGGTGATAATATTGAAAGAATGTTTATATCGTTGAAGCCTTTTGAGAGAGAATTAATATATTCTTTAATCCCATCAAAATTATTCATAGCTATGTATCCATTCATAGACTGAACCATGTTTGCCATATCATGTTTAAATCCTCTAACACCTTCATTTATAATAGAGAGAGCATCTATTTGTAGTTTGCTATTTTCAAGTTCTACTTCTGTTGTTTTATGTTTAAAGCTTTTATTAATATATATAAATGCAAAAATTGAAACAGTTAGTAGTTGGATTGCTGTGGTGATAAGAATAGGTATGGAATAATTATACTTATTAGAGAATATTAATATAACTGATGGCACTAAACATATAAGAATTATTGAGCCTTGATAAGATAGATACCTTAATTTTGAGTTATATAAATTAGAAGATATATCGGTTCTTTTAAATTTATTTGTTAAGAAGTATAATACATATACTAATAATACAGAAAAAATATTAACAAAAGAATTTACAGAGTAAAACCAATTAGATTCATTAATAATTTTTTCTATTGTAGTAATATCTTTATTTAATATTTCTAGAACAAAAATTGTTACAAGGTCTAAAAGTGATGAGGCTATCAACATAATTATTAAAGATATAAAGGTAAAAAGATTAGAGTTTTTATAAATGTATTTTAATGCTGCAGCAACAGCTAATGTGGCAATTATAGGTTTGATAAAATTTAAATTATCAGTAAAAAGTAGCCAATTATTAATGATAGCAACAGAACACATTATTAATGATGAGGCAATAAGTTTTTTATAAGAATAGTTTATTTTGTTTAAAGCTTTCGAGCTAATATGAATAATGTATGAAACTGATATACCATTAGCAAGTATATACATTATATATATTAAAATATCTAGCGTGTCTTTCATAAGATTTTAACCTACTTTCTATAAGAATTATAAATATAATTTGCCAATAGGGCAAGATTTAGAAGAATTAAAATAAATAATTTTATTTCTTTTATCTATTTGTTCTATAGCATTTTTATTAACAATATAAGATCTATGATTACGATAAAAGTCATTAGGAAGGTTATCATAAATATTGTTAAGGCTTAAGTTTGTTTCATATACTGAATTTTTAGTATGAACTAAAGATTTGTTTAAATTTCTTTCGATAAATAAAATATCACTTGCCTTAATTGATATGTCTTTTGTAATTTTAATAAATAAAGTACTATTACTACTTGTAAATTCTTCTCTTAATCTTTCAAATATTGATTCTATTTTTTGTCTACTAGTAGGTTTAAGTATATAATCAAATGTTTTACACTTAAATGATAACATGGAATATTCAAAATGAGCAGTTAAAAATATCAAGTAAAAGTCTTTATTAAATTTCCTAAGTTGCTTTGCAAAATCGATACCGTTAGTACCAGTATTTTTAAAATTAATGTCCAAAAACAGAACATCTATATTACGATTCTTAATTTCATCATAAATTTTTTTCTGTTCATTCGTTACAATTGTAATTTTTGCAGGGATATCTAATTTTATAATTGTAGCTTCCATAATTTTTGATATGTTTTCTAAACTTTTTAAACTATCATCACATAGTGCTATATTTATCATATTATCTCCTAATATTATTTTTCAACATTTTGACAAAAATTGTATAAATACATCATATTATAAATAAATGTAAAATGCAACAAAAGAAATGTAAACTAATAGCCGAGCAAATAACACCGGTTGTGATGAAAAAAGAAATATAAAAGTTCATAATATTATATTAATAATAATATCATGTTAAGAGGGGGGATATGATTACATGAAATTTAGAAAAAATAACAAAACGAAAGAAATTAAGGAAAAGGTAAGAGATAAGATTAATAAAATATTAGAACTTCCACTTGAGGTTACAGGGGATAAGTTAAGAATAACAATGATAGGGAATGAATATATATTAGTTGAAGGAAAGAGTAAAGTAGCAGACTACTATGATCATTATATTAAACTTAAAACTGAAGAATATAATATAGCAATAGATGGAAAAAATTTAAGCATAAAAGATATAAGCGATGTTGATTTAATTATTAACGGAGAAATTATAAATGTTTCATATATTTAGATTGGAGATTAAATGAAAGTAAATAAAATATTAAATAAAGTAAATGGAACAGTTATTGTTGAGTTAGAGGGTTTTTTTACAGAACGTTTTTTGAATTTGTGTAAAATACAAAACATAAAGATATTAGATATAAGATATATAACACCTGGACTTATAACTTTTAAAACAAGTTCTAAGGAATTTTCTAAAATACGTAGCATTGCTAACAAAACGAAATGTAAGGTTAGAATAAAAAAGAAGAAGGGAATATATTTTGTATTATTTAAATATAGAAAAAGAAGAGCTTTTTTCTATTTAACTTGTGTTACCCTTTTATTAATGATTATTTCATCTACATTTATATTTAATATAAGCATAAATGGAAATAAAAAAGTAACAGATGAAGAAATAAAAGATGCCTTAAAAAAAGCAGGAGTATATGTTGGTAAAAATAGAATGTTTATAGACGAAAAAAAAGCAGGAAATACAATTAGAACTGCTATTTATGATATAGCTTGGGTAGGGGTTGAAGTAAAGGGTACAAGAGTAAACGTTAAAGTTGTAGAGAAAAAAACAGAAAATAAAGATGAAAATAAAGATGTGCCAGGTAATATAGTAGCTAATAAGTCTGGAACAATAACTAAAATAATAGCGGAAAACGGAACAGCAAAGTTACTTACAGGAAGTTATATTGAAAAGGGAATGATAGCAATTGAAGGAGTTATAGAAAGTGAGATAATAGGTACTTTAGATGTTCACGCAAGTGGAATTTTAAAAATTAAAAACACAGATGTTTTTCAAAGAGAAGAAAAATATGAAATCAAAGAAAAAAGATATACTAACAAAAAAAGATACGGAATAGGTGTTAACTATGGAAAATTAAACTTTGAGCTTAAACAATTGCCAAAAGATTATGTTTATGATAAAATCAAAAAAAAGAAAACACTTAATATGTTGGGAAAAACTTTTAAAATCAGTGTGCTGAAATATAAAGAATATGAAATGAGAAGCAGTATAAGAAATAAAGAAAAAATAATGAGTATTTTAGAAGCAGAGTATAATAAACATAAGGAAGATAAGACACAAAACAATGAAATAATAAGCAATGAAGTTGTAGAAGTAAATAAAACAACAGGTGGAATAATATATAAAGTTACATACGAATTAGAAGAAAACATAGGTGTTTTTGTAAAAAAAGGAGAATAGTGTGAAAATAAATATAGATTATTATTCGGATTTTAAAGAAGAAATCCATATTAAAAAGTATAATGAATTTTTACAAGGTTATTCTAAAAAAATTGAAAAAATAGTTAAATACACTTTAGAAACAAATGGAATAATAATAGATGAAATATATATCGGAATGGGTGTAGTGACTAAAGAAAAAATAAAGGAAATAAATAATGAACATAGAGGAATAAACAAGGAAACAGATGTATTATCTTTTCCTATGTTTAAGAAGAATGAGATAGAAGAATTAAAAAATAGTGATTATAAGAAAATACAAAATGAAATTTTGTTAGGAGATATTGTTCTTTGCATTGATGTTATTGAAGAACAAGCAGAAGAATATGGAACAGGATTTCACAGAGAAATGTTATACATGATAACACATGGTATTTGTCATTTATTAGGTTACGATCATGAAGGTGAAATTGATAAGAAGGATATGAGAGAAAAAGAAGAAGAAGTTTTAAAAGTAGTGGGAGAGTAGTATATTTATGGATGAAAAAGAAAAAAACAATATACAAGATAAAGTAAAAAGTTTTGATGAAAACTTAGAAAACCTTACAAAAAACAAGACATGGTTTTCAGCAACTAAAAATGCATTAAATGGAATAATAGAGGCGTTTAAAACCGAAAGAAATTTAAGGATAGACTATATTATAGGTGTGTTGGTATTTTGTACAAGCTTCTTTTTTGATTTTACTAAAACAGAATTCGCAACACTTTGCCTTACAATAGGTTTTGTTTTATTTGCAGAAATGATAAATACAACAGTAGAATATATGGTAGATTTAATAACAGATAAATATGATGATAGAGCAAAATCTGCTAAAGACATCGCTGCAGGAGGAGTATTATTAGCGTCCATTGTTGCAGTATTAAATGCATACTTTTTATTTATTGATAAAATACATGATGCATCTACAGATTTGCTTGAAAAAGTATTAAATTCTCATATGCACATGCTAGTTGCAATTCTTTTTATAGTGGTATTATTTGTAGTAATATTGAAAGGAATATTCAGCAAAGGAAGGAATTATGTTGCTAGTTTTCCAAGTGCAAGAATAGTTATAAGTTATGGATTAGCAACATTTTTATTAATACTAACTCAAAACCTATTAGTAGGTGCCGTGTCATTTGTTTTGTGTTTTATGATAAGTCAACTTAAAAGGGAAAACGATAGAATATCAACATCTCAAGTAATTCTTAGTGCATTACTTGGAATATTATTGGTTCTTATTGTTTATCAAATAACTTTAATTAATCCAGTACTTACGGATCTATTAAAATAACATAGGAGGTATATTATGAAAAACAAAAAAGTAATAATCTTTATTATTTTGTTAATTATTGCATCATTAGTTTTAGGAGCGTATATGTA
>CAYXLQ010000026.1:0-13869 GCA_964465775.1 uncultured Clostridiaceae bacterium | reverse complement strand
TTTTTAAGTATAGCTTCATATGTTGAACCAAAAAGACCTATATTACTTTCTTCTGGTCTATTAATATTCAAATTAGTTATCTTGTATCCTGCTCCATCATAAACCCCTGTAAACTTCTCTGCACTATCACCAATTGGAAGCCATCCTGATCCACTTGAATAGTTTGTTAAATCTATATTGGCTGTTTGTTTATAATGTTTGTTTAGTCCATATCTTATATAATTTAATTCTTCTGCATTAGAGATCAAATATGGATCATTTATTGTTCCTTTTCCTTTTATATTAGAGTTTTCCATCCCTTTAACTGGTAAGAATGTTGGATATGTTGATCCATTTGCTATATTCCATATGTTTTCAAAATCCCAGCCTATAGAAGAAAATGTTTCTTTTTGTTTACATGCTTCAAGTGATATATTTAATCCATCTTTTCCTACTAATGTTTTATTTTGATTTGGAAAATCTGTTGTCCCTTGAGCACTTCCTTGTTTAAATAACATTTGTTGATTTGCATATATTTCGCTTTTGTATGATGGATATTCTTCATACTCATCACATAAGACTCTACTTATGTTATTATCACTACCTTCACTTCTTGTAATACTCTCATTCAAGGCGAATACATTTTTTATTGTTCCCTCTCCAATGCTTCCTATTATTCCTGCAACATAACTCTTTCCTTTTACACTAGATGTAGAATAGCTATTTTTTAGTTCACTAAGCGAATATCCTAAAGAAGCACCTGCTATTCCTCCTACATTATTTACTCCATTTACACTTCCAGCCGAATAACAATTATTAATAAGTATATCATATCCATAACCTATTATTCCTCCTACATAGTTGTTTCCTGTTACATTTCCTGTAGAAGAACTGTTTATTATGACTATGTCTGAAGCACCAACTATTGCTCCTACATAATTTTTTCCTATAATTTTAGCATTTTCTATTATTATATTTTTTATTTTTTTATTTCTAACATAGTACTCTTCATAACAATTACCAAATAATCCTTGATAATCTGAGTTTGGCCTATTAATTGTTAAATTAATAATCTTATTCCTTCCTCCATCATAATTTCCCTTAAATGGATTATTGTAATTGGTTCCTATGGGTTCCCAGCCTTCACCAGAAGAATAAGAACTTAGATCTATGTCTGCTACTTGTATGTATGACCCATTTAAATCATTTCTTACATTATATAAGTCTTCTGCCGTAACAATTGTGTAAGGATTTGATAAAGTTCCATCACCACTTTCAGGAATACTATTAGGCTTATCCTTAGTTAGAGATATAGGACTTTTCATATAGTAAACATTTCCTGTTTTATCACTATAAATATAATAATCATCTTCACCATTTGTGCCTTTACCCTTATCCATATTTATTTTTATTTGATTCATATCTAATTTATAAAATTTACCTATTAAGCCTCCTACATCTGTTATTATTGTATCCCTTAACGTTGCATTACTTAAAATATCTTGAGTAGAAACTTCCGATAAATATGGTTTTTCATCTGTTCCCATATTTTCTGCAAAATATAATTCTACTGCTTTTGATATGTTTCGAGAATTACTTCTTTCAACTGCTAATTTTGCTTTTCCTATTATATTACTACCTGATAGGGTTAGTATTATAGTAGTCGCTAAAACTATAATCACAATTATAGTTATAACTAAAACAATTAAACTTATTCCTTTGTTTTTCATATATACCTCCTAAAGTTAAATTATTTGTTCAACATATAATATGCTATCTTATTTTACGACAATATTCAACATATTTCTTGCTTTAATTACTTTTTTTCACCTACTTATATATTTATATTCCTCTTGTAATTTGATTTACATTTGCAACTACTAATGTATGATTCTTTTTTTCTCTAAATCCAAGGCTTTCGTACCATGATATTGGAAAATTTGTTAAAGTAAATATGCTAACTTCTATCTGCTCTATTTCATACTTTTTATTAGCCTTTTCAACCATTTTCCTAAGAATTTTACTTCCAACCCCTTGTCTTCTAAAATCTTTGTGTACAACCAAGATGTGTGAATCCATTACTAGTTGATTATATTGAGGTTTTAGAATACAAAGCCCAGCTCCAATTATTCTATCCCCCTCTGTTGCAACAAAACATAAGTCCTTGTTTAATCTTAAGTGTAATAATATGTATTTTTCTATCATCTCATTACTCCAACGTCTGTCTTTATCTTCTTTTTTATATGAATCAACTATTAAATTTGATACTTCTTCTAAATCTTTTCTATTAAATAAACGAATTCTCATAATATCACCACGGTAATATTATGAGAATTTTTTTTATTCATATTCTTAATTTAAATACTTTATTCAGATACTTTAAATTCAACAACTCTTGCACTTGTTATTTGTGAAGAAATTCCAGTTTCCATATCATAACGATAAACTCCTATATCGCTTTCAACTTTATAGAAAATTGTGTTTCCTATAACCTCTAATATTTGTACTTTATCATGCAATATTAATTCTTCTTTACTTCCATCCGTTTTAGCCTTATATAATTTGTTCTTATCATTTTCATTAATATAGTATACTTTATCTTCAAATACACCCATAACAGATATTCCATTTATTTTATTTTGATTATTTGGTTTTTTTAAACTGCCTTTTGTTATCTGTTTCTCCTTTGAGTTATTCTTATCTATTCTGTATATTTTGTTTTCTCTTTTTTTATCACTATAATATATATTGTTATCATCTTGAATAATATATCCTATTTCTTTATCAGTAGTCAAAGATTTTTTTTCTAAACTATTCTTATCATATTTAACAATATTTTGACTTTCCTTTGTAACTACGTATATATTATTATCATCAATTAATAACTGATAGACTTCTCCATCTGCAATCTTCTTATATCTTTCTTCCTTGTTATATTTATATAGCCCAGTTTCTACATCGTTTCCTTTCAAAAAAACATATATTTCATCTTTATATATTTCATATGAATGTACATTTTTATCTACTAATATTTTTAATTCTTCTGTTTTTCCATTTGGAGATATCTTTATAAGTTTATTTTCTTTTATGCCGTATATTTCCATACCTTTTATTTTTAACTGAGCAATACCTTGTCCTATTTTAATAGTGTCTTTAGCGTCTGAAGTTGTAGACATTGTTTTTAATTGTGTTTCACCTTCGTATGCATAGGATTCACTAATATAGTAAATGTTATAGTTTTGCATACTAGATATCTCTTCTGGCAGATTTTCAACAAGTCTATGTTTTGTGTTATATATATAATATTGCTGTATTACATAAGAGGCTATTAGAATCATAAGGAAAAGTGTGAACCAAGTAGATTTTCTAACTCTTTGTATTTTAAAAAGCATATTTTCTTTTTTCTTATTGCGTAGATATTCTTTTCTTGTCATGAATTCATCTTGATTATAATCTAATCTATCCACTCTTTCACCCCTTTTCTAAATATATTAATTTAACTCTATTATACTTTATGAACCCTACAAATTCAATTAAAAAGATGTAAAAAGAAAATTTCTTTTTACATCTAATATTACTTTGTACATTAAATCTATTTTAAATACCTGATTATTGAATATTCTTCTATAATATCAAGCAATGAATATATAATTAGTAAAATGGCAGCAGTTTTTACTATAAATAAGGCTGCTTCAAATGGATTGAATAATAAAAATATGCCTAGAGTTAATGATAAAATACTAATAATTAAAATATAAACCCAAGCTTTATTATCCATGTTTTTAAGAAGCATTGCCATTCTAAGTTTTATAAAGCTTCTAAAGCATATCCATATTCCTATTATTATTGGAATTATTGAACTTACTATTTGATATCTGTATATCATAATTATACCAAGAATTATTGTAGTAATAACATAAACTAAGTTTAAACTAAATGATGCATCTTTTCTATTTTTCAAATATTGAAATACACCTATTATTCCTAAACCTATAATTGTAAACCCAATTATTTTAGCTATAAGCTCTAACGTGGTTGCAGGATTCATAAATACTAATATTCCTAATGCTATAAACATAATAGAAGATATAATAGATGGAATAAGTAGCTTTTTGTATAATTTTTCCATAAACTCACTCCTTTTTTTATTTTATAATATACTAAATCAAAAAAAACATCAAGCTTTTATAACATTTGAGCTAAATAATAATCATTAACAAAATTATAAAACTCATTTAATGTTTTTCCATTTATTTCAAAACTATATGTTTTTTTAATTTCACTTGATATTACATATAATATTGAATATAATGCTCCTTCTGATATTTCCGAAAAATAGTTTTTGCTTCTTTCGTCTTTTTTGTTATAACAGTTATTACAAATAGCAGCATTTGTTGTTTTATCATAATAATATTTTGTGTCATTTTTGTCGTTTTTAAGCATTTTTGTATTGCAATTTAAACATTTATACATGCTTGGGGCATATCCCAGCAAACAAAGAAGTTTTAATATAAATACTCCCATAACAAAATTAAATTGCTTGTCCATATTCTGAATTATAAAAATAGTATTTAAATAAAGTGAAAGTATTCCTGTTCTTTCCTCTTCTTCATAGGCAAGTTTATTTAATATTTTAGTAATTTCAAAGGCTTTATTAAGTTTCTCATAATCGATTCTTAATGAATAAAATGAATCTATCATTTCTGCAGAATTAACGTGATAAAAATTAGTACCTTTATATAACAAAAATTCACTATAAACTAAAAATTGAGATGTAGATAAAAGGGGACTATTGTTCTTTTTGGCACCTTTTGCCATGCAAGAAATTTTCCCTAGTTTATCTGTCATTATAGTAATTATTTTATCATTTTCTTTGTATTGTACTTCCTTTATCACTATTCCTTTTACTTTGACTAGTTTCAATAATATTATCTCCCTTTATATCTGTTAGCTCTTTACTAAATTCATTACTAAATTTTTGCTTTTCTTTATAATTTAAATAATCATTAATTTCCCCAGAACTTTCAAATTCTTTCCACGATTTTATTTCTTCCATACATACACTTCCTTATTTCTTAAATATATTGTATGCTTTTTTTGATCTTATATACTAATTATTTCGTCTAATTCTGTAATTATTTATCTAATTTTATCTTTTATATTTCCTAAAAAGTTCTCTGTATTTTCCCAATCTTTTCTGATTTTAACCCAAGTTTTTAAATTAACTCTTGCTCCTGTCATATTTTGAATTTCTTTTCTAGCAGAGGATGATATCTTTTTTAACATTTCTCCGCCTTTTCCAATTATAATTCCCTTATGAGAATCCTTTTTACATATTATTTCTGCTTCAATATCATATACTGCATTTCCGTTTTCTGTAGTTCTAAGCTTCATGCTTTCAATGCTTACGTTAATACCATGAGGTATTTCTTCATCTAAATAAAATAAAGCTTTCTCTCTTATCATTTCTTCGGCAATATCTCTTTCTGTTATGTCTGTTACCTCATCTTCTGCATATATTAATTCACCCTTTGGCAAAATATTTTCTATAGAACTTAGTAGTATATTAAGTCCATCATTTTTATACGCTGAAATAGGAATTATTTCTGTAAAACTCCCTCCAATTTCACCTATTTCTTTATTGTACTCTTCAATTATTCTAAAAATGTTCTCTTTTTTTATTGCATCTATTTTATTGATTGCTAAAATAACCTTTTTATTAGATTTAGCTATTGATTTCATTATTTTTTTATTAGCTTCATCTAATATTGGCTTTGTCCCATCTACTAAATATATTATTACATCCGCATCTTGAAGAACCATATTAACACCCTTCATCATGTACTGTCCCAATTTATGTTTTGGTGCATGTACTCCAGGCGTATCTATAAATATAATTTGAGAACTAGCACTAGTTCTAATTCCTCTAATATTAAACCTTGTTGTTTGTGGTTTTGGCGTAGTAATTGCAACTTTAAATCCTACTAGTTGGTTTACTAGACTAGACTTACCTGCATTTGGTTTACCAACAATTCCTACATATCCAACTTTAAACATTTCATTCCTCCATTTTTATACTTATATTATACACTATATTAATATATTTTAAAACAAAAACAAGTGTAATTTTATCTTGCTTGATAATTAATTACACTTATTTATAATTTAAACTTTTACTATGATTTTGAATCTCAATCTTTTATCAGATTAAAACCTAAAAGCAAATTCTTTTTGACAACCATTCATTTAACTCTGCTATTTTAATTCTTTCTTGTTCCATTGTATCTCTATCACGTATTGTAACACATTCATCTTCTAATGTTTCAAAGTCAACTGTTACGCAGAAAGGTGTTCCAATTTCATCTTGCCTTCTATATCTTTTTCCTATACTTCCTGCTTCATCATATTCACATCTATACTTTTTAACCAAGTTTCCATATATTTCTTCTGCCTTTTCAGATAGTTTTTTTGATAGAGGTAATACTGCTACTTTAATCGGAGCTAAGAATGGATGTAGTTTCATAACCACCCTTGTATCTCCTTCTGAAACTTCTTCTTCATTATATGCTTCAGATAAAAACGCAAGTACTAACCTATCAACACCCACAGAAGGTTCAACACAATACGGAACATACTTTTTGTTATTATCAAGTGGATCTGTATATGTGAAATCTTCACCTGAATGCTCCATATGTTGTTTTAAGTCATAATCTGTCCTATCTGCTATTCCCCAAAGTTCTCCAAATCCAAATGGATATTTATATTCAATATCTGTTGTTCCAACACTATAGAATGATAACTCTTCTGGTGAGTGATCTCTCATTCTTAAATTTTCTTCCTTAATTCCTAGATCCATTAACCAATTTTTACAATATTCTTTCCAATATGAAAACCATTCAAGATCTGTACCCGGAGCACAGAAAAACTCTAGTTCCATTTGTTCAAATTCACGTACTCTAAATATAAAGTTACCTGGAGTTATTTCATTACGGAATGATTTTCCTATTTGAGCAATACCCATCGGCATTTTACTTCTTGTTGTACGTAATACATTTTTATAATTCACAAATATACCTTGAGCGGTTTCTGGTCTTAAATACAGTTCAGATTGACTATCTTCCGTTACCCCTTGGAAGGTTTTAAACATAAGATTAAACTTTCTAATATCTGTAAAATCTTCTTTTCCACACTTTGGACACTCTATATGATTTTCTGCTATAAATGATAGCATTTGTTCATCTGACCAACCATCTACAACAGCTAATTCATCCTTTGCATTTAACCAGTCTTCTATTAACTTATCTGCTCTGTGTCTTGTCTTACATGCTTTACAATCCATTAATGGATCAGAAAAACCACCAACATGACCTGATGCTATCCACGCTTTAGGGTTCATTAATATTGCTGCATCAAGTCCTACGTTATGCCTTGATTCATCAACAAACTTTTTCCACCAAGCACGCTTAACATTATTTTTAAATTCAACACCTAAAGGTCCATAATCCCATGTATTTGAAAGTCCCCCATAAATCTCAGAGCCAGGAAATATATATCCTCTATTTTTGCATAATGCTACTAATTCTTGCATTGTTACTTTTTTCATATTTTCTCTCCTTTTTAATATTTACTTTTTACCTTTATTATTTTAATATAAATTGCCTTTAAATACAAGTATAATAACAATATATTGCCTTTTATGTCGTTTATACTCACTTGAGCACTATAATTTCTTGTTAAAACATAAAATATTTTAAGCTCTTGACAAAACTACAATACTCTTATATAATGTTTACGTAATAATTAAACGTTTCCTTATAATTATATAGGTTTGTTAATATTTTTTTTAGGAGGGTTATTTATATGTATCGTATAAATACTTTTAAAGCATTGGTATCACATAAAATATCTCGGAAAAGAGATGGTTCTTTAGTTCTTCATGCAACGTTATATGAAACAAATAAAAAAATAGTTATAGACATCACAGATTGTTTGTTTGATACTTTTGGACGTACTAGTTTTACTAAATCCGAACTAGAACAAATATCTGAAGCTATTCCTAATACATTGAAAGTTTTGAATTGCGGTAGCACTTGGCTACCATCCTCCTTTATCATCAAAGGTGTATGCTTTTGATGAAAATAATATTTTTTTGGCAAGAGCGTATGGATTTCCATACGCTCTTGTTCCTTTAACATTTTTATATTACATTATATTCTACTGCTCTTATAATTCTATTTATAATACTAACCCCAAGACCTTTTTCTTCCACGCCTTCTACAATATAATATGTTGCGTCTTCTTTATCGATTTTTCGCAATAAATGAAAAAGTTTTTTTGATATTTGGTTTAAGTCGTTTTTACTTCCAATATTAAATACTTTTCTTACATTTGTATAATTGTTATATTTACCTGTCTCTATACTTTCTTTTGGAGCAAGAATAATTATTTTTTCATCTTTTCTTTTTTTAATTTCATTAATAACTTTTTCAATTATGCTTTCATCATTATACCTTTTTATTAATACTCCTGGAATATTGGGTGCGTAATGTTTATATTTCATTCCTGGTGAAGACACAGTTTCATTTTTAGAGACATTTCTTAATATCCTTTCATCATATTTTACATTTGGACATACTTTCAATATATCTTCTAATGTTATACTTCCTGGCCTTAAAATTGTAACTTCATTTTCTTTTACTTTCACAACTGTAGATTCTATTCCATAATTTGAATATCCACCATCAATTGCGTATTCTACTTTATTTTTAAATTCCTCTTCTATATCTTCAAGTCTTGTACCACTTGGTTTTCCTGATATATTTGCACTAGGTGCTGCTATTGGTACTCCGGCTGTGGATATGAGTTGCCTGGCTATTTTGTTTGCTGGCATCCTTACTCCTATTGTATCTAATCCTGCTGTAACTTCAAATGGCACTTCTTCTTTTTTTTCTAGAATTATAGTAAAAGCACCTGGCCAAAATACATCCATTAATTTCTCTTCTAGTTCAGAATAATTCTTCACTAATTTATTTAACATATTTTTATCTGATATGTGCACAATTAAAGGATTATCTTTAGCTCTTTCCTTTACTTTAAATATTTTATTTATTGCCTCTTTATCAAGTGCATTTGCTCCTATTCCATATACAGTTTCTGTTGGAAATATAACTATATCTCCTTTTTTAATTAGCTCTGCTGCAAAGTGTATATTTTTACTATTATTAGTTAACTTTTTCATTTTTTATCTCCATTAAATAAAAACTACATAAATGTATACTTCATTTATATAGTTTTAACATCTATTTTAATTTTATTATAATATCTTTAATTGTTCCTGTTTCCTGTTCTCCAGTCTCCATATTTTTAATTGTTAAAGCATTTGTTTTTATTTCATCTTCACCAATAAATATTACGTAAGGAATTTTAAGTTTATTAGCATAATTCAACATGCTTTTAGTTGTTTTTCTGTTATAGCAAACTTCTGAATTTATTCCTTCATTTCTAAGGTTACTTGCAATTTTAAATGCAAAACTTAAATCTTCTATCATCGGTACTATTAAAACTTGTGCAGTTGAAGCTTCTTTTGTTGATATAATATTATTCATTTTTAAATATGTAAACAATCTTGATAGCCCTATAGATATTCCTACCCCTGGAAGTTTCTTGTTTGTATAATACTCTGCTAAGTTATCATACCTTCCACCTGAACAAACACTACCAAGTTCTGGATAATCTGTAAGCATAGTTTCATATATTGTTCCTGTATAGTAATCTAAACCTCTTGCAATTTTTAAGTCAATTATATAATTTTGTTCTGGAACATCAAAAGCTTTTACTGCATTAATAACTTGCTCTAATTCTAATATTCCTTCATTAAACAATTCTGAATCAATATTAAGGCTTTTTAATTTTATAATTGTTTCTACACTATTTCCTTTAATATTAATAAACTCTAATATCTTATCTATTTTTTCATCTGATATTTCTATTTCTTTAAGCCACTCTCTAATAGTTTTTTCTTCTACTTTTTCATACTTATCAATTAGCCTTAATATCTCAGTTATTTTATCTGTTAATTTTAAATATTCAAAAAAACCATTTAATACTTTTCGGTTATTAATTCTAATTATAAATTTTTCAAAACCAAGATCTTTAAATGTTGTATATATTACTGATGGTATTTCCGCATCATTTAATATGTTTAATTCTCCATCTCCAATAATATCAATATCACATTGATAAAATTCACGATATCTTCCTTTTTGAGGTCTTTCTCCCCTATACACTTTACCCATTTGATATCTTCTAAATGGAAATGTTAAACTACCATAATTCATGGCTACATATTTTGCTAAAGGAACTGTTAAATCAAATCTCATTGATATATCAGTATCTCCTTTTGTAAATCTATATATTTGTTTCTCCGTTTCTCCTCCGTGCTTTTGCAAGAAGTACTTCAGATGCTTCTAAAACCGGAGTATCAAGAGGCACAAAACCAAATTTTTCATATGACTTTCTAATGCTATCATACATTTTATTAAACAATATTTGTTCATCAGGTAACAATTCTAAAAAACCAGGCAAGGTTCTTGCTTTTATTCTTTCTATATTTTGCATAATACTACTCATCTCCTATTTGTCTTTATTCTTTTAATATATTACCATATAACTTAGATAAAATCTAGATTATTTAAAAAGAAAATAAGAGGTATAAATCCATACCCCTTATTTTTACTATATTAATCCATTCTTGTTACTTCAAGAATTTCTACCCTTTCATCATTAAAAAAGATTACCTCACCTACTTTTTTGCCTAATATCTTAAGTACTATAGGTGCTTCTGCACCAAGTGCAAAGTCATTGTATCCCCTTTGGTTCATTCCATGAATTTCATATTCTTCCATAATTTCACCAAAATTCAACTTAACTCTTGCACCTATTATTACTGTCAATCCATCATGGTTTTTGTAAAAATCTTCTTCTTCCACTTTCACGTAGTTTCTTAACTTTTCATCAATCTTAGATATTTCCTTTGGAATATCATAATTAATTTTTTTTAATAATACTGTGCCATTTTCTTCCCTTATTTCATCTGCACTTATCGAGTTTCTTTCCGCCAGTAGTTTCCTTTGCTCGTCTCTAAGAAGATTCTTTTTCTCCTTCAAAAAAAGAATATCCTTCGATGTTAAGTAAACATCTTTAGTTAGTACTGACATTTAATTATCCTCCTTGATGTTATTAATATAATACTCTCCTTTTTATTGCTACTATCCTCCTTTAATGAAATTAGTATTATTAAATACTAAACATATATTGTCTTTGCCATACCATTTTACATTTGTAGACATAAAAAGTCAAGTACAATGTAGCACTTGACCTTCATATAAGCAATTTTAAAATTTACTATTAACATTACTATTTTATCCATACTAACTTTAGTAATCTGCTAACTCCAGTAATGGATATATATGATGATAAGCAAATCCAAAATCTGAATTAATTTCGTTATCTTTATTAAATATATTTAATTTGCCTTCCACATCTTTTAACATTTTTGTTATATATGGATATGTATATTCATAATCTTCTGCTATATATGTAGGAACTAACTCTGGTCTGTCTATTTTTGCTTGTGCTTCTGCTTGGAATGTGTGTAGATCAACACCAACTATATAATCTTTTTTATACCTTTCTAATTTTTCTAGCATTGATTCGGTAAGAGTTATAGTTGTTCCATCCCCAAATGTATATGTTCCTCTATTGTCTAGGCTTAAAAAAATGTTGTTAGCATTTGTTGTATAATCCATAAAAGTAATTTCATCCGCTAACTTTATTACTTCCTCTCCTATATTCTTTTCTACTCCATCATGTATAGCAGTGTACCTATCTAACCAAACAGGAATATCATATCCAATGGTTATGTTTTTACCTTTAGCATAATTATGGACTTCTGTTATAAAATCTAAGTAACTAGTTCTACAAATGTTATTCTTTGCAGCATTACTTTGACCATCTACCCATTGCGAATTGGTGTATGGTTCAACATCATAATGTATTCCCCTTATTTTAGAATCATAACTTGCCCTGTCGTTATATTCTGTCACTGCATCAATTATTGAATTGACTGAAGAAGGGCGTATTTCTTCAAATACAAATTGTGGATCTCCATATAATGCATATACATACATATCCCTCTTATATGCTTCTTTAATAAAATTAGTATATCTATCAGTCTTATCTACATCTATAGGAATATATATAATATTTATATTCAATTCTTTTAATTTATCTAGAACTTTTTTTGTATCTACAGGATTATCTACATATTTAATTTCTTCTGCAATGTTAGAATTGCACCAAAACCAAATAGCCATTGGTTTTGTTATCTCTTCCAATTCCTTTTTTTCTATTTCTATAACTGTATTTAGTTTTTCAGAAAAGATATAACTTTTTTTAGGATCAGTTTTAATATTTAATTTATCTGTCTCTACTTTATAAAAGAAATCTAAAGGTGATAAATTAGTTCCAATCTTATTTTCAATATATGTTTTTAAGTTACCAGAAAAAGGAGTAGAAAAAGGTGTGGTTCTTATGCAGTATTCTTCTGTAATAATCATGTTATAATTAAGAGCCTCTTGTACTACTGATTCATTGTGTATCCTTGCTGAATCCGATGCTTTTTCAATCAAACTACCATCTATAATTGATAATATTATCGCTGACGCTAGAACTATCATAACTATTATTGTTATAATTAAAACAATTAATGATATTCCTTTTCTTTTAATTTTTTTCATAAAACCCCCCATATTATTATAAACCTTTCCTCAAATATATAATAATGTTTTTTTAACCAGTAATAGTAATAATTACTGGTTAATTATTTTATATAAATAATAATCGTATTTATTTATGATTTATTATCTTCAAGTGGAATGTTGATTACAAATTCTGTGCCCTTATCTGTTTCAGTGTTAAAATATATTTCTCCACTGAATGCTCCTTTAATAATAGAATAAGCTAAATATAATCCAAAGCCTGTACCTGAAACACCTTTCGTTGTAAGTATATTCTTAAATATATGTTCCCTAACTATTTCTGGTATTCCTCCTGCATAATCTTTAATCTTAATAATTGCATGATTCTGTTCATCTATATACAGTTTTATATCTATATTTCCACCTTTACCTTCATACGCTTGAATAGCATTCATTATAAGGTTTGTGATTACTTGACCTAGTTTTGCTGGTTCTCCTTTTATTGTTATTTCATCTATAATATCAATGTTTAAAACTATTCTGTTTTTTATAAGTTCATTATTTATAATTATTCTTGTGTCTGTTATTATATCTGATATCTTCATATCAACTTTTACATTACTTCCAATATTTCTAATTTGATTTCTCATACTATTAACAAGTACTATGATTTTATCAGCGCATCTATCCATGCTTCCTAATAAACTTCTTTCATCATCTGTTGCCACTGTATCCTTTAACATTAATATTCCACTTTTTATTGCAGCTATTGGAGTATTAATATCATGTGCTATTCCTCCGGCAAGCTCTCCTAAAATTATTAAATTTTCATTTTTTGTCATTTTTTCTATTTCTTTTTTCTTCTCTGTTACATCCCTAAAGTAAAGTAGTGATGCTACATACTCATTACCATTCTTTGCCTTAACTGGTTGTATATCAATTTCAAAATCTCTACTTAAACCATCTCTTACTATTTTATGTTCTCTTACTACAGATCCTTTTATTTTTTTGCTTTCTTCAATATCTGCTTTTAATTGCTGTAAATCTATTATGTTTTCAACTCCAATGGCATCAAAGAAGTTACTATTATTACTCAACGTTAACATTTTACCAAATGTATTTTTAAATGATT
>CAYXLQ010000025.1:0-13890 GCA_964465775.1 uncultured Clostridiaceae bacterium | reverse complement strand
CAACAATTTTAAAGATTGTTATGCTAAAAACAATGTTGTAGCAACAGCAGGAACAGCAGGAGGTTTCATAGGATTCTATACAGATGTTGCGGCAGATGAAGAAATAGAAAATTGTTATGCGGTTAACCCAACATTGACAGGTACAACAGTAGGAGGATTTATAGGAACATCGGATAAGACACAAGGATCAAAAGCTAAAAGTTCATATTGGGATAAAACAGTATCAGGAGTGGCAACGAGTTTTAATTTATCGAACCTAACAGCTATTGTAGGTAGAACAACAGCAGAAATGAAGAATAAATCTACATATTCAGGATGGGATTTTAATTCAGTATGGAGTATTTCTCCAAGCAAAAATGGAGGGTATCCATATTTAAGAAATGTCAAATTAGATTAATAAAATAAAAACATAAAAATAAAATCGTAGATTTATACGATTTTATTTTTATTATATTTAAATTACCTATATTTATTTCAAATTAAATTTGACTGCTTTTTCAGCATAATTTTTTAATTTCTTAAAGGCTAAATAATTTATAGAGTTATTTTCATAACATTCTTTTTCTACGTTGTATTTACCTGACTTAACATCAGTTAATATTTCTATTCCTTCATCAATAGTTTTTACAGGATATATATGGAAGTTACCTTCTTTAACAGCATTTACTACAGTTTCATTTAATGCTAAGTTTTCAATGTTTTGATAAGGAATTATAACGCCTTGATTACCAGTAAGTCCTTGATGTTTACATATTTCAAAGAAACCTTCTATTTTTTCTGTAACTCCTCCAATAGGCTGTATTTCTCCCTTTTGATTTACTGAACCAGTAACAGCGATACCTTGTTTAATAGGAACGTTAGCAAGAGAAGAGAGGATTGCATATAGTTCAGTAGAAGAAGCACTGTCGCCATCTACACCATTATATAATTGTTCGAAACAGATACTAGCTGTTAAAGTTAATGGTATATTTTGAGCGAATTTTTCTCCAATGTAACCTGAAAGGATATATACACCTTTTGAATGAGTGGTACCACTCATCGAAACTTCACGTTCAATATTTATAATTCCAGCAGAGCCTAAATAAGTATTTGCAGTAATAAGTACGGGTTTACCAAATATAGCATCACCAGTATTTATAATTGTAAGTCCATTTATTCTTCCAACTTCATAACCATCGGTCTTAATCATAACTGATCCAGTTTTTATAAGGTCTTTAAGACTATCATCATATTTAGAATATCTTATAAATTTATCTTTAATTGCTGTTTTTACATGAGCTTCATCTACAAGCTTTTTACCTTGCTTTTCAGCCACATAAGAAGATTCTATTATAATATCTGTTAAATCAACTTGCATAGCAGTAAGTTTTCTTTTATCTCCTGAACATCTGGAACTATATTCAACAATTTCCTTAACCGCTTCACTTTTAAAAGGTAGTAGATTATTTTTCATAACTACGTATGCAATATATTCTGCGGTTCTTTGTATGTTAACAGAGGTTCTAGGAATAGCGTCATCAAAATCTGCTTTTACTTTAAATAGTTTTTTGAAATCTGAATCAATATTAGAAAGTTGCATATAGATAGATTCACTACCTATTAAAATTACTTTTACATCTAATGGTATAATTTCAGGTTTCAAACTTATAATTGTATTTGTCATAGCCATATCTCTTGAACTATCAATTGTAATTTCTTCATTTCTTAAAACTCTTTTAAATGCTTCCCATAGAGTCATATTAGAAATAAGATCACGGGCGTTTACTATAAGATAACCACCATTTGCTTTATGAAAAACACCAGGTTTAAGCATAGTATGATCTGTTTTAATAGAACCCATTTGGTTTTCATATTCTAGCTTTCCAAATAAATCAAAATAATTTGGATTACTACAAACTACTACAGGAGCTTGATTAATGTTTTCATTATTTACAAAAAGGTTAACACGATATTTTTCCCATGGCCTCTGTTCTAATCTAATACTAGCTGGAAATGGTATATTGTTAGGACCGGTTGTTTTAGGTTTAAAGTGTTCAATGTTTTTAACAATATCTGATTGGACATTAAACAGAAAGTTTTGAATTCTTAGATCATTTTGATATTTTAATTTTAAATTATTTATATTCTTTGAAACTACATATGTAGTATAATTAGCTTGCCATTCACTTACTTTAATTGTACATTCATTATCTAATATTTCTATTTTTTTCATTACTTCCATGGTTTCTGCCTGTATTTTAGGAGACTTTTCTTCAAAAGTTTTCTTTATATCAGCATCCAGTGCATTAAACTCTTGTTCATTTAAGACATTGCCATTGTATATTGGCGAAAAATATATACCAGTTTCAGTAGTTTTTACTTTAAAACCTTCAGAAGACGTATAGGTATCAAAGTTTTTCATTATTTCTGTTTTTTTAGCTTCGTATTGATTTGTGATAACTTTTTTTTCTTTTTCAATATCACTAGAACTAAAAGAACGCATTAATTCATCACGAATAATGGAAATGAATTTATTCATATCTTCTTTTAGTATTCTACCATTTCCTGGTTCTAAAGATAGTGCAAGAGGTTCGTTATTATTATCAAAATTATGTATATAACAAAGATCGTTTGGAGCTTTTTGTTTTTTTGCAAGTTTATTTACAACTGATAAAACATAAGGCATTTTACCCATGCCTACATTACCACACACGTATAAATTAAAGCCTCTTTGGTTTATTTGCATAGCCGTTTTTACTGCTTCCAAAGCTCTTTCTTGACCAATGATTCCATTATACTTCTCTAATTCGTTTGTTGTTTTAAATTTAAAAACTGAGATTGGACACTCGTTATTTAAATCAGTATATTTTAATTCTTTAAATTTTCTCATATGTTACCTCTATTTCTTAATATTATCAATTTATGTATATAACAAAACAAAGAATAATTCAACAATATACTATCAAAAATGATAAATGTAATATAGTTGTAACAAATAGATTACATAAAAAATGACAAAAAGCTAGACGTATAACTATAGTTATGTTATAATAATAAGGAGTTTTAGTGAGAATATTAATAATAATTTATTTGATAGTACAGGGATCTAAAATATGAATGGAGGAACTAGAGTGATTAATACTAAAAGCATGCCAGTTATATTGATTGATAAAGAAAAATATAAAGTGAAAGGGGTGGGAAAAAGTATGAGTAAAAAACTTCGGAGAGTGAATGAAAAAATCCATAACCAAATCAGTATTGATGAATATGAACCAACAGAAGAAGATCTTAAACAAATGATGATGGACGAAATGAAAGAACTTGAAAGGGAAGATATTGAGGAGGAAGATACTGACAAAGATTTTGGAAATGTCTATAAAGAAACGAAAATATGGAATGAAAAAACTCATGCTTATTATACAAAAACAGATACGGCGAAAGATTCTGTTAAATCCTATTTGATAGAAATAGGTAATTATCCTCTTCTTTCAGTAACTGAAGAGCAAGACTGCTTTATACAAATGGAAGAAGGAAGTGAAATGGCAAAGAAAAAAATTACAGAGTCTAACCTTAGACTTGTAGTTAGTATTGCTAAAAAATATACAAATAGAGGGATGCATTTTCTAGATCTTATTCAGGAAGGAAATCTTGGACTTATAAAGGCAGTGGATAAATTTGATTATAAAAAAGGGTATAGATTTTCGACTTATGCTACATGGTGGATAAGGCAAGCTATAACAAGAGGAATAGCAGATCAAGGAAGAACAATTAGAATTCCAGTGCATATGGTGGGTACAATTAACAAACTTGTTGCAACATCTAAAAATCTTACCCAGGAACTTGGTAGAGAACCTGAACTCCATGAAGTCGCAGAAGAACTTGGTCTTACACTTGAACAGGTGAGATACATCAAAAAGTGTGCTCAGGAAACAATTTCTTTAGAAAGTCCTGTAGGAGAAGAAGACGAATCAACTTTAGGTGAATTTATAGAATCCGAGGACCTTCTTGTAGAAGATGTTGTATCTAATCTTTTATTAAGAGATGCTATAGGAAAAATACTTGAAACACTTTCTGCTAGAGAACAAAAAGTATTAAAATTAAGATTCGGACTTGAAGATTCAAAAATGCGTACTCTTGAAGAGGTGGGTGTTGAACTTAATGTAACACGTGAACGCATACGGCAGATTGAAGCGAAAGCAATAAGAAAAATGAGAAATCCAAGCAGGAGGAAGTCATTAGAAGACTTTCTTTAATTAAGTAAGTGGGGAAAAATCCCCACTTATTTTTTCTATATATATATATTGAAAAAAGGTAACAAGTATGATATTATCCTTTCAAGAGGTGATTAAATGGGTTCATTAGTTATGCATTTGTGTATAGGAAAAAAGATAGCAAGTAAAATAAAACCAACTCAAAAGAAGGAATTTTTAATAGGTAATTTAGCCCCTGATTTAAGTAAGATAACAAATTTAGCAAAAAACATTTCCCATTACTTAAAAAAAGAAATAAAAAATGGTGTTGAAATTGAAGTGCCAGATTTAGAAAGGTTTGTAAACGAATATAAAGAAAGGCTAGGAGAACCATTCATACAAGGTTATTTATGTCATTTAATATCAGATGACCTATGGTTTAGAGAGTATATACCAAATCATGTCGTATCTATAACTGAAGATAAAAAACATATATTATTAAGAGATATAGATGATTATATACCCTACGAAGAGTTCAGGAAAAGAATGTATAAAGACTATTCTAAAACAAATGAGTATTTATATGAATTATATAAAGTTAATTTAAAACAATTTGATGATATGAAAATTCAAAATCCAAAAATGAAAGAATTTGAATATGAGAAAATACATCGATTAATTGAACAAATCTCGTTTTATTTAGAATTTGAAAAAAACAGAAATACCGATGAGTTGATTGATGGTTTAGAAAAAGGAATAGAAGAATTGGATATGCTTTCTAAAGAAGAATGTGTAACGTATATAGAACAAGCAGTAGAACAAGTAAAACGTAAAATGGAAGAATTAGAAGTATAATAGATAAAAAGTAATGCTAGATAAACTGGCATTACTTTTTATTTACTAATGTATTTATATATTAAAGCATCTTCTATAGGATTAGTATAGTATTTTTTTCTCATAGATATTTTTTTGAATCCATTCTTCTCATATAGCGAAATAGCAGGTGTATTTGTAACCCTAACTTCTAAAAAGAATTCATTAATGTTTTTACTAAAACCAAACTTATATAATTCCTTAATTAAATATGATGCAATTCCTTGATTTTTATAACCATTTCTAGTTACTATATTTATTATATCTATGTGATCTACTAAAAGAGCAAAACATATGAAAGCAACTGGAATATCATATAAGTATGCAATTAATATTATTTTATTTTCATCATCTAATTCAGCTGTTAATTGCTTTTCTGTAAAAAGAGGAGAACCTTCCTGTATAATTAAGATATCAGCTATGTTTTTAAGATTGCCTAAATCAACTTTAAAATTATTGTTCATTGTTTTTCAACCTTTCTGCAGAAGAGGGGCGAATATATAAGGCATCAAGGTCTAAATAGTTATACATATAATTATCTAAATTATCTAGTAATTTGTAATTTTCATACATTTTAATTAGTGTATTACTTGATAAATTGTTGTTTTTAATAACAATTTTTGAAGATAGTAAAGTACTATTTATTTGTTCTTGTATATTTTCAACAAATTCTCCAGTTATCAATAGTTTAGTATTTTGATTGTATTTAAGTTTCATAGTATCATTTACCAAACTTAAAACTTCTTCAATTAGCATATTATTTAGTGGAACTACATTTTTTATAATAGGAATAATAATATTTTTATGCTCTATATATTTCACTTCAAATAGTCCATAGTAAGCACGATTATTCCTAGAATCTATAAGAGTAAGAACTAAATCAGGCATATCACTAAAATCATTATATGCTAAAAGTTCTAAAGAAGAAACACCAAAAACGGGAACCTTTAATATATTTGCGAATGCTTTTATTGTAGCTATTCCAATTCTAATGCCTGTAAAAGATCCAGGTCCAAGGACACAAGCCAAGGTGTTTAAATCAGATATATTTAAACCAGCACCTTTTAAAACCTTATCTATTAATGGTAATAATTTTTCAGAATGTGTGATTTCATTATTAATAGTTTCATCCAATATAAAATTATTATTTTTCACTGTAACATTGGCTACTTTTGTTGATGTATCAACAGCTAATATCTTATTCATTAAATAAATCTCCTTCTTTGTATATTGTTATTTTCCTTATATTTTCATCTTGAACATCAATAGGACTTTCAATGTTTATATAAATAGTTTCGGCTGGTAGTATGTCTTTGATTATATTGCCCCATTCAATAATACATATTCCCTTACCGAAGTAATCGGTTCCTATGGAATCGATAAAATCATCGCTATTATTTAAACGATAAACGTCGAAGTGAAATATGTTATTAACTAATTCATGGTTTTTAACGTTATATTCATTTACTATTGTAAAAGTAGGGCTAGATACAAGATTTTGTACCCCAAAATATTTGGCAATCCCAAGAGTAAATCTTGTTTTACCAACACCTAAATTACCATTTAAAACAACAATCGAATCATTATTTAAATTCTTTGCAAACTTTTTTGCAAGTTGTTCTGTTTCTTTTTCGTTTTTTGTAGTGTATTGCTTCAAATTAAATCACCATAATAATTATACAATCAAAACAAAGGTCTGTAAAGCAGAAAAGAAGAGAAATCTCCTTGAAAAAGATTTTGTTTTGGAATATAATCAAAAAAGATTGAATTGTATAGAGATAGGTGATGTAAAATTGGCAATTAAAAAGCAAACATTTATGAAAGGTGTTGCAATAATTATGATATCGCAAATACTTATTAAAGTATTTGGCTTTATTTATAGAATAGTACTTACAAACATAGAAGGTTTTAGTGATATAGGGAATAGTTATTATGGAGCAGGGTATAAAGTATATGCTTTTATACTTGCTGTTGCAACAATGGGAATTCCTAATACAATATCTAAGCTCGTATCTGAAAAACTTGCAATAGGAGATAATAAAGGAGCTCACAAGATATTTAAAACAGCAATAATGGTGTTTACAACTATAGGGCTATGTTTTTCACTAACTCTATTCTTGTCTGCAGAATATATTGCAAATAATTTATTATCCAATCCAGGAGTAAAATATACATTAATGGTACTATCACCAGCAGTATTATTTGTGTCAATAGCCTCAGTATATAGAGGATATTTCGTAGGTATGCAGAATATGGTTGCTCATAGTGTAGCACAAATTATAGAACAAATAGTAAACAGCATATTATCAATAGTATTTGTTATGATGTTTCTTTCTAAAGCGCCTGAAATTATGGCAGCTGGTTCAACAGCTGCTACTGCAGTTTCAACATTAGTAGCATTAATATACTTACTTTTATATTACCAAAGAAGTCGAAAAGATATAAAAGAAGGAGTAAATAATAGTGAAATAAACTCTAGAGAGGGAAGAAAACAAATTGTAAAAAAAATAATACAATATGTTATACCTATATCGTTTGGTAGTATAGTAATAACGCTAGCAGGAATGATAGATCTAGTGACAGTTATGGAAGGACTTCAAAAATACGGATATACTTTGAAAGAAGCAAATGAAAAATTTGGAATATTACTTGGAAAAGTAGACATACTAACATCAGTACCACTTGCCTTAAACGTTGCTTTTTCAACATCGTTGGTACCAGCAATAACAAGTGCTATAGCTCAAGGTAAGAAGAGTGAAGCTGTAAACAAAATAAACTATTCTATGAAAATATCAGCACTAATAGCTTTTCCATGTGCAATAGGACTTTCAGTACTTGCAGCACCAATTATTCAAATGTTATTTCCAAATGCTAGTGAAGGAGCATACTTGCTTAGAATAGAAGCATTTGTAGTTGTATTTTCTGTTCTTGCACAAACAGCATACGGATCATTGCATGGATTAGGGAAATTATATATACCAGGTTTTTCTCTATTGATTGGAGCCATTGTGAAATATTTTCTTAATGTCATTTTTGTACCGATATTTGGAGAAATAGTAGTTCCAATAACAACCATAATATATCAATTAATAGCAGTAATAATTTCCATGGTATGTGTTTATTCGACATTAAACACTAAATTTGATAATAAGAATATACTTATAAAGCCCTTTATTGCATCAAGCATAATGGGAATTGTTACAATTTTAAGCTATTATTTACTACATTACATAACAAAATCGAATGGGGCATCTGTACTAATTAGTATTATTGTTGCAGCTCTTACATATATAATAGCTATAGCTAATATAGATGTCATGGCTAAAGAAGAAATTATGCAACTTCCTTATGGTAACAAGATATACAAAATTATTAAAAAAATGAAAAAAGTTTAAAAAAAGTGTTGACAATATTCAACAAATACAGTATAACATAGTTGTAATCTTAAAAAAATAGGAGGTAATTAAGATGAATAAAGGAGAATTAATCACTAAAATTGCTGAAGAAAGCAAATTAACAAAAAAAGCTGCAGAAGCTGCACTAGATGCATTCGTTTCTTCTGTACAAGGAGCGCTAGCAGGTGGAGAAAAAGTTCAATTAGTTGGATTTGGAACATTTGAAGTAAGACAAAGAGCTGCAAGAAAAGGAAGAAATCCTTTAACTAGAGCAGAAATCAAAATACCTGCTTCAAAAGCACCTGTATTCAAAGCTGGTAAAGCACTTAAAGAAGCAGTTAACGTAAAATAACACAGGAAATGTAGCCCAGTACAATTATGGTATTGGGTTTTTTTACGCTTAAAATGAACTAAAAGGGATATGAAAATGTTGCAAAAAACATATACTTGTAATATAATAAAGCGGAGGAAAATATATGGAAAAAGTTGAAAACTTTAAAATGGAAATTAAAAATAAGAAAGTGGGTTTAATTGGTGTTGGTGTTAGTAATTTAGCAGTTATAGAATACTTATATAAATTAGAAGCAGAGATAATATTATATGATAAAAACACTAAATTACTAGAAGAATATCCTAAACTTAAAGAGATGAAGGTAAGGTGTTTTTTAGGTGAGGACTACTTAGATAATCTTAAAGATTTAGATTATATTTTTAGGTCACCAGGAGTTAAACCTTTTTATAAACAAATTGAAGAAGCAGGAAATCAAGGAACAATAATTACTTCAGAAATAGAAATGCTGATTCATTTAGCTCCTTGCAAAATAATAGGAGTAACAGGAAGTGATGGGAAAACCACAACTACAACTTTAGTATCTGCTATTTTAAAAAAAGCTGGATATAAAGTGTGGACAGGCGGAAATATAGGAGTTCCCTTATTTACTAAAATTGATAAAATAAAAAAAGATGATATTATAGTTTTAGAACTGAGTAGTTTTCAGCTTATGACACTAAAAGAAAGCCCAGATATTTCAGCAATAACTAATATATCTCCAAACCATTTAGATTATCATAGAAGCTATGAAGAGTATATTATGGCAAAATCAAATATATTTAAAAATCAAAAAAGAGGAGGGTTACTAGTACTTAACCTTGAAAATGAGTTTTCAAAGAGATATAAAGATGAAGCATTAAGCATAGATAAAGAAAAAGATATAAGACTTTTTAGTAGCAAAAATAAAGTAGATAACGGAGTATACTTCGAAAACAATAAAATTATATCAACCATAAATGGAATAAGAGAAAAAATCATAGATAAAGAAGACATTAATATAATGGGCATACATAATATAGAGAATATTGCTACAGCGATAGCAACAGTTAAAACTCTTGTAAGTGCAGAAAACATAAAAGAAACGGTAAAAGAATTTAAAGGCGTTGAGCATAGAATGGAACTTGTAAGGGAAATAAATGGTGTTAGATGGTATAATGACTCTATAGGAACAAGTCCAAGTAGAACAATTGCTGGATTAAAATCTTTTGATAAAAAGATAATTTTGATAGCAGGAGGGTACGATAAAAATATACCGTATGATGATATAGGAGTATATATTTTAGATAAAGTAAAACATTTAATATTAATGGGAGATACTAAAACTAAAATCGAACAATCAGTGTTAAATGAAGCAAATAAAAATAATCAAAAAACAAATATAAACATTATTAATTTAGAAACAATGGAAGAATGTGTTAAAGCAGCAAATGATATAGCAACAAAAGAAGACATAGTAGTTCTTTCACCAGCATCAGCATCATTTGGGATGTATAAAAATTTTGAAATAAGGGGAAAGCACTTCAAAGAATTAGTTAATAAATTAGAAGAAAAACCCTTATAATATATGTAGTTTAGAAGGAGAGAAAGATTATGATAAAAATGATTAAAAAAATGAATTTACCAAACAAGCTTACAATGCTAAGAATAGTGCTAGTACCAGTATTTATAATATTAATGGTATTAACGGAACTTAAAATATGGGATTATATGAACTTTGTTGCACTTGGAGTGTTCATAGTTGCAGCTATAACAGATTATTTAGATGGGAAAATATCTAGAAAAAGGAATATAGTAACTGAATTTGGAAAAATTATGGACCCTTTAGCAGATAAACTATTAGTTTCTTCAGCATTAATTATGCTTGTAGGTATTGGGAAGATTCCAGCATGGATAGTAGCAATTATAATAGCAAGAGATTTCTTTGCATCATCACTTAGAATGTTTGGAACAGATAATGGAGTGGCTATTGCTGCAGTTAGATCTGGAAAAATAAAGACATTATTCCAAATGATAGGAATAATACTTGTAATTATTGATACAAATGCATTTGGTACGTTTTTAGAAAAAGGAACAATGATGGGATTATATGAATTGTCAATTAACGTTCTTTCAACAGTTTCAATTTCACTTGCATTACTAGCAACATTATGGTCATTAGTAGATTATATTGTTAAATTTGGTAAACACATAAATGTAGAAAAATAATTAATTTGAAAATATAGAAAGAGGATAGTATGTTTGGAAGTGAAGGACAATATGATATTTTTGGAAATCTAATAGAAGACCAAGAGGAAGTATTAAAAATAGTTAAAAGCGAAATAAAAGATTTAAAAGAAATAATAAGATATCATGCAGACTTATACTACAATCAGGACAAACCTGAAATATCTGACTATGAGTATGACAAATTAATGCAAAAACTAAAAGGCTTGGAAGAAAAATATCCAAGCCTTATTACTAAAGATTCACCAACTCAAAAGGTAATAGGTAAGTCAAAAGATATATTTAAAAGAATAGAACACGAAGTTCCAATGCAAAGTTTACAAGATGTTTTTTCTTATGGAGAAGTAGAAAACTATATAGACAAAATAATTTCTGAATATGGAGAAGAAACAGAGTTTATAGTTGAAAATAAAATTGATGGGCTTTCAGTGTCTTTAGAATACGTTAATGGTCAATTTAAAAGAGGATCTACTAGAGGAGATGGACTGGTAGGAGAAGAGGTTACAGAAAATTTAAAAGTGCTAAAAGAAGTACCAGATAAATTAAAGGAAGAGGTAACACTTGAGTTAAGGGGTGAAGTTTACTTCACTAATAAGCAATTTGAGCTCTTAAATCAAACACAAGAAGAACAAGGCAAGACTTTATTTGCAAACCCAAGAAATGCAGCTGCAGGAACATTAAGGCAGTTGTCGTCAGAACTTGTTAAAGAAAGAAATTTAAGTATATTTGTATTTAATGTACAAAAAACAGGAAATGACTTAATCTTTAAAACCCATAGTGAAAGTTTAGAATTTTGTAAAAACCAAGGATTACATGTAGTTGATTATTCTAAGGTTTGCAAGCGGAAAGCATCAAGTTATAAATGCTATTAAGGAAATAGGAGAACTGAGAGATAGCCTTGATTATGGTATAGATGGAGCAGTAGTTAAAATTAACGATTTGAAATTAAGAGAAGCATTAGGTACTACGAGTAAACAACCTAAATGGGCAATTGCATATAAATATCCACCAGAAGAAAAGGAAACAATTATTAATAAAATTGAACTAAATGTTGGAAGGACAGGCAAAATAACTCCAGTTGCAATTTTAGAGCCAATAAAAATAGCGGGGTCTACAGTTTCTAGAGCAACCCTTAATAATTTTGATTATATTAGAGATAAAGATATAAGAGAAGGAGATCATATAATAATAAGGAAAGCAGGAGATATAATACCAGAAATTGTTAGCGTGCTTACGAACAAAAGGGATGGTAGTCAAGAGGAGTATAAAGAGCCTACAAGATGTCCAGTATGTAAAGAAGAAGTAGAAAGGCCTGAAGATGAAGTTAACCTAAGATGTGTTAATAGCGAATGCGAAAGCCAAATATATAGAGCAATTTTACACTTTGCGTCAAGAAATTGTATGGATATAGCAGATTTGGGAGAAAAGGTAGTAGATCTTCTATTAGAAAGTGGTAAAGTAAAAGATATTGCGGATTTATACTATTTAACTTATGAAGAAGTAATGGAGCTAGAAGGATTCCAAACCGTATCAGCTGGAAACTTAATAAAGGCAATTAAAAACAGTAAAGATAATACACTGGACAAATTGATTGCTGGTTTTGGAATAAATGGTATAGGTAGAAGGTATGCTAAAATTCTTGCAGCAGAGTTTGAAAACATATATGAACTTATGAATGTTGATATAGAAAAACTATCTAATATAAAAGGATTAAAAGAAAAAAAAGCAGAATATATAATACGTTTTATGAATAAAGAAAAGACAAAAGAAATAATAGAAAAGTTAGATAAAGCAGGAGTAAATTTAAAAGGAAGCAAAAAAGAAATTTTGTCCACAAAACTTGAGGGTATGAAGATAAGTATAACTGGTTCATTCGATGATTATACTAGAGAAGAGATAGCAGAAATAATTGAACAAAACTCAGGAACTGTAACTGGCTCGATTTCAAGTAAAACAAATTTACTTATTGCAGGAGAAAACTCTGGTTCAAAACTTACTAAAGCACAGGAAAACAAAGTAAGAATTATGGAGTTAGAGGGATTTTTAAAAGAGTATGAATTATAATCAAACAAAGACATTTAGTTATTGTTAACTAAATGTCTTTTAGAATGTTTGACATGAAATGTATTGTATGTTATTATTTTATACAAAAATATAAGGAGATAAATATTAATATAAGTATTAAATATCACATTAAATAAATGTGTATAAAAATGTTATTGCATTTAAAATAAAATTATAAGAGGAGTTGAAAAGACATGAAACATTTAAAAACACTTACAAGTGGTTTTAAAAACACTGCTAAAACAGGTGGATGTGGAGAATGTCAGACATCTTGCCAAAGCGCATGCAAAACATCTTGTACAGTTGCTAATCAAAAATGTGAAAACTTAAAAAAGTAAAATTAGCAGAAAAAAGCTTTCTATTTGATATTTCAAATGGAAAGTTTTTATATTATGTGTACATAAGATATAAAAAATGGTATAATATATGTGTGAGTATTTCAGATGATCGCGCGTTAAGTGAGGAAAGTCCGGGCACCACAAGACATGATGCTGGATAACGTCCAGTAGAAGTGATTCTAAGGAAAGTGCAACAGAAAATAACCGCCATTTATGGTAAGGGTGAAAAAGTAAGGTAAGAGCTTACGGATTGATATGGTGACATATCTCTAGTGTAAACCCCATCAGGTGCAACACCAGATTAAAAGATTAAGTAGTCTTGGCGTCTTTTGAGTTGGTGGCAAAGAAATGTATAGCAATATACATTCAAGATTAATGATCATCTAATACAGAACCCGGCTTACGAAATGCTCGCAAAAGATAGAAGAAAAACTTCTATCTTTTTTTATATTTAATAGTAAGTGTTGATATACAATGCTAAATACTTTATAATATAG
>CAYXLQ010000024.1:0-14128 GCA_964465775.1 uncultured Clostridiaceae bacterium | reverse complement strand
GATTTAAGAGGAAGTAATGTATATGATGTTCTTCAAATTACAAAACCTAAGAGGGAAATAGCAATTGTAATTAAAATTTTTAGAATAATTCCTATTTACAAATTTCAATTTAAAGAGAAAGCAGAAAACAATGATAATGAAAAGAGTAATACTATTGAAGAAAAAGTAAAAGAATTAATTTTAAACGACAGGGAGAAATTACATGAATTACTTAGAATAACAAATGAAGTAATAAAAAAGATTAAGTTTGAACAATTAGTATTCTCATTTGGGTTTAACACTAATGACTATGTGAAAAATGCATATATTAACGGATTATTAAATTCAATTGTATGTATGATAATTAATGGTAATCAGGAGCAATTTAATTTAAACAAACTGTATTATCAAATACACATATCAGAGTATAACTATTATTTTGTAAATAGAAGTATAATATCGTTTATTCCTGCCAATAATATTGATGTATTAAAGCAAATATTGAAAGTAATAAAATTCCTAAAGGAAAAGAAAAGAAAAGAAGTAAGGAGTGATAAAAATGTTAGAACATCCAATAGAAAGTCTAATGATGACAGCAATGAATTCGCTAAGTGAAATGATTGATGTTAATACAATAGTAGGTGATTTAGTCGAAACTCAAAATGGAACGGGTATAATACCTATATCTAAGGTTTCTTTTGGGTTTGCAGCAGGTGGAAGCGAATTTAATACAAAAAACTTAACAAAAGATTTGCAAAATAACAAGCTTCCTTTTGGAGGGGGTAGTGGAGCAGGTGTAAATATTTCACCAGCTGCATTTTTAGTTGTTACTGGGGATGTAGTAAAATTGCTAACACTAGATAGTAATAATACTGCTTTAGATAGAATTATTGATCTTGCCCCAGATGTTATAAGTAAGGTAAATGGACTAATTGATAAAAGTTTAAATAAATCTACACAAGTTTTAAAAATAGAGGAAGATAGTTAATATATGTTTGATGATTGGAGATTGCAAAAGGGGCAAAAAGTACCAAAAACAACAATAACCAAACAGGGAATAACAGTAGATTCGATTAAAGAAGAACTTATAGATTCGGATGATTTAATTGTAAGAGAAATAGTAATGAATGAAGAAAGGAAATTTCATGTAATTGCAATTGATGGACTTATAAATTCATTATTAGTAGATCAAAACATTTTAAAGCCACTTATGAATCTAATAGAAGAAGAAAAAAACAAAACTTATAGAGTCAATATAACACCTATATTTGAACGAATGGAAATGGGAGAGATTCCTCATATTGAAATGAAAGTAAATAGCGACAGAAATCAGATAATATCTCAAATATTATCTGGCTTTGTTTGCGTTTTAGATAGTAGCGTTAATGACAGAGGAATAACATTTGATACAAAAGGTTTTGAAAAAAGATCATTTACAGAGCCTTCAAATGAGAACATTATAAAAGGATCAAAAGAATCATTTAACGAAACTTTAAGAGATAATACAGCTTTGTTGAGAAGAAGAATTAAAAGTAAAGATTTAAAAATAAAAGAATTTGAAATAGGAGAAAATACTAATACAAAAATAGCTATAGTTTATATTGAAGGAATTACGGACAAAAGAATATTAGAGGAGATAATAACAAGAGTAAAAAAAATGAAACTACCAAAAATCATATCTCTTTCAAGCTTTGAAGAACAATTAGTAGATGATAAGTATTCTATATTTCCATCCATGCAATATACAGAAAGAGTTGATAAACTAACTTCTAATTTGCTTGAAGGTGATGTGGGAATCTTAATAGATGGATTACCTATAGTCTATACTGCTCCTGTGGTTTTCAATATGCTATTTCAAGTTCCAGAGGATTATTCATCTAATTATATGATGGCCTCAATGATTAGGATTATAAGATACATTGCTGCATTTATATCATTAATTGTACCTGCATTTTATCTAGCGGTCACATCATTTCATACAGAAATGTTACCTACAGAACTTGCTATATCAATTATAAATAGTAAAAAGGGAGTGCCGTTTTCGTCGCTTCTTGAGGTTTTATTTATACTTTTTGCATTTGAAATGCTCATAGAAGCAGGAGCAAGATTACCCAAACTTATAGGTCAAACCATGTCAATAGTTGGAGGACTAATTGTAGGAGATGCTGCAGTAAGTGCGAGATTCACATCTCCAGCAGTTGTTGTTATAATTGCAATTGCAGGTATAACAGGCTTTTTGATACCAAATCAAGACTTATCTAATTCATTTAGAATTTTAAGGCTTGTTTTAGTGCTATTAACAAGTATAGCAGGAATGTATGGACTAGCAATAGGTTTAATACTAATCCTATATTACCTTTCTAAAAAAGAATCGTTTGGAGTTCCATACCTTATACCATTTACATCTAATAAATTTAGAAATATTACAAAAGATACTTTTTTAAGAGGTATATCAAGTGATAAACAATAGTAGGTGAAACAATGAAAAAAATAAAAGTATATGTAATGTTAGTTATATTTATACTAATTGCTTTTGGAAGTAAACAGCTTATTCCTTCAAAAAAGGAAATAAGTGCATTAGAAATAGTAAAACTTATAGGACTAGATTATGAGGAAAAGGCAGATAAAAAGGCAATAATGTCTATTATTATTAATAAGGGAACTGAAATTGCAAGTTCAGAGGGTACTACAGAGGAAGACATATCTACGCAAGAAGTATTAAAGTATGAAGAGGAAAGCTTTAATACTGCTTTTAGAACAGCACAATTTTATAATGAAAAGATAATTACTACATCACATATTAGACATTTTATTATTGGAGAAGAAACTATAAACAAAGATATTGATAAAGTTATTGATCGTATTGCAAGGGATCCCGAGACTAGACTTACAGCAAAGGTTTATACGGTAAAAGGGATGAGTGCAAATGAGTTTTTAACTAAACTTACATCTAAAGGATATAATTTGTCAGAAAAACTAGACAGTATTGAAGACAAAAAAACATATCAAACTATAATGGTTCCAATAAAAATGATAGATTTATTAGAACATAAATTATCAAAAGATGGAATATATTTGATTCCTACTTTAGAAATAAAGGAAAAAGAGGAATCAAAGGAAAGTAAAGAAGAGGAAAATGAAAAAAATGAAAAAGAAAACAATGAAGAAAGCAAAGATATAAAATTTGGTTTTTATGGATATTCGATTATGAAAAGAAATAAATGTATCGGATATTTAAATGAAAATGAAGCAATAACATATGCTTTGCTAAAAAATAAGATCGATGGAGGATCAATAGATATTAAACTAGAAAATGAAAACATAATATCATTTGGTATTACAAAGGTTACTGGTAGTACAAAATTTAAATTTAATTCGTTTGATAGCTTAGAACAAATAGAATTAAATGTAAATTTAGTGACTAGCCTTGATGAAGTGGCAGGAGAAGGCTCAATAGATGATGTTAAAAATATTGAAAAATATGAAAGCTTACAGGAGGAAAAAGTACAAAAGCAGATACAGGAGCTTATAAATAAGAGTAAAAAGATGAACTGTGATTTTCTCGGAATAGAAAAACTACTACAAATAAAACATCCATATAAGTATAAAAAAATAAAAGAAAATTTTAGTGATAAGTTAAACAAAACAAAATTTAAAGTGAATGTAAAATTTAAAATTGATAGAACTTATGACTTAGTAAAGATAGATAAATAAATAAGGAGGCAGTTATGGAATATGTACCAATACTATTTTTGATTTCAGGTGTTATAGATATCTTAGATAGTAAGATGAAAGAAAGCAAAAAAACAATGATAGTATATATTGTAATTATGAGCATATCAATTATACTCACCCTTATTTATTATGGTGTAGATTATAAAGACAGCATAATATCTTTCTTTAGTAATAAAGTAAAATTTGAGGATTTAATATGGATAAAATAGACGATAAAATAAGTATAAGACAACTATATATAGTGTGGATTGTGGGGATATGTTCAGAATTAATAAAGATAATTCCTAAATACAGTTCGGTTTTTGCAAAACAAGCAACATGGGTATCTTCAATAATTACAATAGTACCAATATATTTAATTATATATATTTTATATAAAATAATGTGTAAGGGTGAAGACAATAGTCTTGCAGAGAGTTTTGAAAGGATTTTAGGTAGCATACTTGCAAAAATATTAATATTTATATACTTACTCATTACAGTATTATCATTATCAATAAGATTAAGGTATTTAGCTGAAAAATGTTCTGCCGCATTATATATTGGAGCAGAAGTTGAGTTCTTCTTGATTTCTACAATATTTGTAGCATATATTATAGCTAGGGGGAAATTGAAACATTTCGGAAGATTTGCAGAAATTATATGGATACCATTAATAGTATTTGTAATTAGTATAGTTATAACCTCAATGAACAATATAGATATTAAAAACTTATATCCAATAACATTATATGAAACAAAAGATGTTTTTACGGGTGTATTGCCAATTTTATCCATTATACTTTACCTTCCTTTGGCGCTTTTTTTAGGGAATAGAGTTACTGAAAGAAAAGAAATGCTTAATGTTGGTTTCAAAAAATCAATAATGATAATAATATTTAGTGTAGCTATAGTTCTTACGACTATAGGAGCTTTTGGACATAATTTAACTCAAAATCTTTCCATTCCATATTTTACAGCAATTAAGAATATTGATTTGTTTTCAATTGTTGAACGTATGGAAGCAATTGGTATTACCTTTTGGATTGTAACGGATTTTGTATTAATAATATTGTTAACATTTGTAGCAATAACATTAATTCAAAAACTATTTAGATTAAATAGTCAAAGGGTAATGGTAACACCAGTGTTATTCGTTTCATATATAATGTCATTAATTATAGCAAATAGTATATTTGAACTTGAAATATATTCAAAAGGAATAGGAAGTTTATTGGATATTGTATTTGGAATGGTAGTTCCAATAATAATTTTTGGTATAGGCAAAATCAGGAAAAAAATATAAAGTTATATAAAGATTTTACACAAAAGCTTCAATCAGTGTTCATAAAAACAAAATCACTCCATATACTTTTATTAGAAGTATAAGGAGTGATTTTCTATATGCAAAAAAATAAGTTTATAATATGTACGTTAATAATTATGTTGTTAAATATATTCTTTATTCCTATATATGCAATAAGCACATCTAAAGAAATTTCAGCGATTAGTGAGGATTGCGTTAGACCAGCATTTACAATTGTAGACAATGTAGGAGTGAATTCTGAAAACAAGGAAGTAAAACAAAAAGTAGATAGCAAGCCAGTTGCAACAAATGTTGAGTTTAGTTTTAAATCTAAGTCACAAATTTTAATGGAAGCATCAACAGGTAAAATAATTTATGAAAACAATGCCTATGAAAAATGTTTACCGGCAAGTGTTACCAAGGTGATGACACTTTTATTAATAATGGAAGCAATTGATAGTGGGAAAATATCTTATGAAGATAAAGTAACATGTAGTGCAAATGCATCATCAATGGGCGGATCACAAATATGGTTTAAAGAGGGAGAAGAAATTACTGTAGATGAAGCTTTAAAATGTATATGTATTGTTAGTGCAAATGATGTTTGCATTGCAATGGCTGAAATGATAGGTGGTTCTGAAACCAACTTTGTTAAAATGATGAATGATAAAGCAGCAATTCTTGGAATGACAGGTACGAATTTTGTGAACTCTCACGGAATAGATGACGAGAATCACTATACAACAGCAAGGGATATAGCAGTAATGTCTAGAGAATTAATTTTAAATCATCCGGATATAATAAAATATACAACTATCTGGATGGATTCTATAAGAGGGGGAACCTTTGGGCTATCAAACACTAACAAATTAATTAGATATTATGAAGGAGCAACAGGTTTGAAAACTGGTTATACATCAAAAGCTCTATACAATTTATCTGCTACAGCTACTAAAAATAACATGTCATTAATCGCAGTTATAACGGGAGCACCTACTTCAGATATAAGGAATGAAGAAACAAAACAATTACTAAACTTTGGTTTTACAAACTTTGATGTGGAAGGCTTATTAGAAAAAGGAATAGTAGTTGATGAATTAATGATAAATAAATATTTAGGAGGCAAGGTGAAAATTGTAACAGAAAGTGATATATCTTTATTAAAGGAAAAGGGTAAAAAAGTTGAAGCACAAAAAGAGGTTGATATTAATAAAAATATAACTGCACCAATAAAGGCAGGAAGTAAGGTTGGCGAGATAAAATATAAAGATCAAGAGGGAAATTTGATTGGTAAAACGAATTTGGTAATAAAAGACAAAATAAACAAATCAGGAGTTTTAGATTATATAAAACATAGCTTTAAAATATATGGATTATCTGTAGATGTTTTTAATAAAAATTAATAGCTTTCTATATTAGAAAAACAATTTATTGATTGTAACAATATGGAAAAAACAGGAAATTCAGCAAACCGGTGACTCTACAGAGATACAGCTTAAGATGTAATGTTACACAAATATTACATCTTTTTTACATTTTATAGAAAGAGGGCGAAAATGCACATAATACATTGAAAAAAAATATATAATGAGATATCATTCAATAGAGTTATAGTGGAGGTTAGTACGTATGATAGGTATGAGTCAAATCAAAAAAAGATTAGTATATGGAATAGCAATTGGTTTAGGAGTAGGTGTTATTGGAATAGCTTTAACAGCGTTTTTTTCTTTCCGAACTGTTAAATCATATCAAGAGGGAACAAATAAAAAGTTTTTAGCTGAAAACACAACTGAACTAGCAGTTTTAAATCGTGATGTTATTCAAGGGGAAACAATAACATCAGAGATGATATCAACTCAAAGGGTACACGTTAAAGTTATTCCGAGTGGTGGAATAACAGTAGGTAGTGCAGGAGCTGTAATTGGACAGGTTGCAAAATATAATATTCCAGCAAATATGCCTATAACGTCGGATATGTTTAGTTATGAAATAGTTACTGTAGATGAAAGAATACAAGAAGTAAGTACAGTAGTTCTTCCTACAAATTTAATGGAAGGAGATGTAATGGACATAAAACTAAAGTTGGCTAGTGGATTAGAATATTTGGTTTTAGCTCAGGTGAAGGTTCATAAGATAATGGGACAAACTATTTGGTTACATCTTGACGAGGAAGAATTATATATGTTAAACAGTGCTACAGTTGACACCTATATAACAGGAGGAGCTGTGTTATATGGAGTACAATATGTAGATACAGCAACTCAAATAAAATTAGATGAAAAAGCAGCAGATCAAGCTAGAATAGATCTTGCAAAAAGAATAGAAGCAGATGTAGCAAGTGGAACTCAAATCTTACCACCACCAACTACTGTTGAAGAATCAAGACTTGAAGATATTAAAGAAGATGGTGCTGAAGCGACGGTTATAAATGATATTACAGGAGGAACTGTTAATACAACCGATATAGACACAGATAATAAAAAAGAGGAAGTTAAAAGAGAGGCAACAAAAGAATATATAGATTTCTCAAGTAATTTAACTGAACTTATACTGAAATATGCAATAGAATATAGATACTATGTAGAATCATACAATAAAATGAAAACAACATATCAACCAAGTGATATAGTAAGAGAGCATATGAAAGCAAATGAACATATAACAGCAAAAGCAAAAGAGGAATTAAGTGCAGATTTAAGAAGACAGCTAGAAGAAAAACTTTCTCAATTTATAAGCACAGCAGGCGATAAAGCTGAAGATGCAGTTACAGGGTTGCAAG
Organism: uncultured Clostridiaceae bacterium; assembly: GCA_964465775.1. Lineage (GTDB taxonomy): Bacteria > Bacillota > Clostridia > TANB77 > CAG-465 > CALXJE01. Next base: position 6,350 of record CAYXLQ010000024.1, on the reverse strand, counting down.
AACAAGTAACAGCACAACAAGGGTTAAGAAGTGGAATTTTAAATGCACAAAATTAATAAAAATAGGGAGAGGGTACAATGCAAGAAGTAATAGCATTAGCAGGCTACGTTAATAAAACGGATTATATAATCAATCTAGCAAAAGCAATTAATTATATGAATAAATCAGTTTTAGTTGTAGATGGAACATTAGAAGAAAGATTAAAATATACAATTCCATCTCTAAACAAAAATGATGAAAAAGAAGGATACGTTACACAATATGATTCAATTGATTTTGCTGTGGGATTTAACAGCATGCATGATATAGAAAACTATATATGTAAAAGAGAACTTAATATAGGATTATATGATTATATATTAATAGATATAGACAACTCAGAGGCTTTTGAAAACATGAGAGCTAGAGGTATTGATAAAATGTATTTCTTTGTAGAGTATTCTAATATATCAATGGCAAGAAATATAGAACTTATAAAAACATTAATGATATATAAACCATTAGATAAAAAACTAGAACTTACAAAGGTACTGTTTAGACATTATATGACTAGAGCAAGCCAAGAATATTATGAAAACAAGTTAATGAATTTTGCGATAGAATGGAACGAAAATAGTTTTGTACTTACATATGATGATCAGGACAGAATAGCTGATATAGAAGCACAACAAAGTGGAATAATTGATATTATGAGACATACAAAACAGTTTGTAACACTGATAGCTGAAATGGGAGCAGACATTTTAAAGGATGTTACATCGTCAGAACTTAGAAAAGAAATAAAACAGAGTAGTAGGAGGGGTAGATAATGTCTAAAATTGTATTTTGGAGCCCACTTACAAAAACTACAGGGAATACACATGCTGCAATAGCCGTAAGTACATTAATGGGGATCGAAGAAGATGTAAACAGTATTTTATTACATGCTCATTGGAAAAGCAGGAAAATTGAAAGTTCATTTACTGATTATGACCAGCTAAAAGCTATGAATATATTCGAAAATTCAAATATTGGAATGACTGCACTTTCACGTCTTTCAGAAAGTAATAAATTATTACCAGAAAGTATTAGGAATTATGCAAAGCCAGTTCTTAAACAAAAACTTGATATTATGTATGGGACAAATGTAAAAACAAGAGATCAATTTAATGCTTTAAAAGAAACTTTTCCAGCAGTTGTTAGAAAAGCAGGAGAAGCATATGACTTTGCAATTATAGATCTTCCTAAGGGAATAGAAAATGAATATATTAGAGAAGTATTAGAAGATGCAGATTTAATTATTTGTACAATTAACCAAGAGATAGTTAGATTGGACGAGTTTTTTGAAGAAATTGAGAAAAACGAAATAATAAAAGGAAAAAATAAATTAATAATAGTTGGAGATTATGAAAATAAATCAAAATGTAATTTATTTAATATAAAGGGAAAATACAAAGTAAAATATCCATTATTTGCAGTACCACATAATTATATCTTTACAGATGCTTGTAATGATGGTCTAGCAATAGATTTCTTTTATAAAAATATTAAAGCAAACAATAAAGATTATAATGGGTATTTCATATCTGAAGTTAGAAAAATAATTAAAAAAATAATAGAAGTAACAAAAGTTAAAGAAATATAAATCTGGAAGGAGGAACTGTAGCTGTGTCAATGATGTATATAATTAATCTACTACTCATTATACTTATTATTGCCCTTGTAGCATTTGGGATATATTCACTTACTAGAGGTGGTAAAAAGTCAACTGAGATTAGTGAGGTAGAACGTGAAAGATTAGCATATAGCTTAAAAGGAATGATGGATTATATCAAAAATCAATTTGACGAAATCACCAGAATGAATCTTTATGACTTGGCTCTTTCCGAAGATGAATTTGAAAGAAGAAAAAATACAAAGTATGAGTTGAAAAAAGCTTTAAAGGGTGCAGGTTTTGCAGATTCAAGTGATAAAAAATATGTTAAGACGTTAATGTTTGACCTTTTGTCAAATAATTATAAAGTTAATGGTAGAAATATAAATTATGCTATTAATTTTGATAATCCAAGTAGATTATCAGCACAAGATAAGTTTGAGATATTATTATATCAGTATAAAAAAGAATATAAAACAAATGCTTTTTCTCAAATAGTTACGGAGTATGAACTAGATGAACCCAAATTCGAGTATGATCCTAATGTTCCATCTTATGTTATAACAGCAAAAGAAATAGATAAAATATTTGAGGAACAATCTGCTAACTTCTCATTAAGCTTTGATGATAAATTAGAAATAGTTGTTCAAAGAATATATCAAGGATATAAAGGCTATAGCGTAATAGATGAAGTAAGAGATCAAAATATTGATGGTGTCTCTGGAGGAGTATCAGGTATTCCACCAAGTTTCTTAGATCAAGTAGGAGATATGGAAGAATACCTAGATGAAACAGGCAAAATAAACATACCAATGTCTTATGATAGTGTATGGGTTTTCTATAAAGGTAAAGCAATGTATTTATCGTTTTTAAGCTTTGGTTCGGAATCAGAACTTAAGAGAGTATGTCAAAACATATATAAATATAACAACCCTGGACAACTTTCTGAATCCGTTGGATTTAAAATTAATGAAATGAAAGATGGTTCGCGTGTAGTTGTTCTTAGACCTAACTTTTCAGAGTCATGGGCATTCTTCGTAAGAAAGTTTGCACCACCAACTCTATTAAACACAGAACAGTTATTAGTGCATGAAGGTAAAGAGCCAGTTATAGAAATGCTAAAGTTCTTAATTAGGGGTGCAAGAGTAACTGCTGTTACTGGAGAGCAAGGTTGTGGTAAGACAACATTATTAATGGCTATAATGAAATATATATATCCAACAATAACAATCAGGGTACAAGAAACAGCCTTTGAGTTACATTTAAGAAAGATATATCCATACAACAACATTCTTTCTCTAAGAGAAACAGAAACAATAACAGGGCAAATGGGTCTTGACGTTCAGAAGAAAACTGACGGTGGTGTTAATATCCTAGGAGAGGTTGCAACTGATCCAGTTGCTGCATGGATGATTCAAATGGCACAGGTTGCATCTAAGTTTACTCTATTTACTCACCATGCCAAAACATTCCCGAACCTTATTACATCGCTTAGAAACTCACTATTAAAAATAGGAATGTTTAATGATGAAAACGTTGCAGAGGTTCAAGTTGTAAATGTAATAAATTTTAACGTTCACTTAAAAAAGGGAGTTGATGGCTCAAGATTTATAGAAAGAATTACAGAGTGTGTACCTAAAGAAGTAACATATAACTATAATGATAATTATAGAAATGCTAAAACGATGGATGGTAAATGGGACAGCTTTATGGATAATGCTACAGAATACTTCAAACATATGACACAAACAGCAAACTACGAACATCACAATATAGTAGAATTTAAAGACAATAAATATGTTATGGGACATCCTATTAGTGAAGAAAATATAAAAGCAATGAGAGAAAACATGTCACCTCAAGATATGAGAGAGTTTGATGACTTCATAGATAGAGTATGGGGGTGATAGAATGATTGTTTATATTGCCATTGGATTAGTTGTTTTTTCTTTAGTTGGAATAATAGGCTTGTTCATATATTTTCAATCAGTAAAAAATAAATACAAAAAGAACAGTGCACTTTTCCAAAAAGATCAAATGGTTGTAGGCAAAAAAGCATCTATATCAGATACCATAGACAGAATATATCAAGCGTTCTACATTATAAGTGTGTCTACACCAGTACTTAAATATTATGCGAGAAGGACAAGACTAAAACTTGAAATGGTAAACGACTATACGGAATATGAAATAAGAAGAAAAACAGGAAGCATAATACTTTCTTCTGTAGTATTTGTATTTGCAGGATTGTTTATTTTCTTAAATGTAACTAGCGATTTATATATGCAGTTAATTACAATTATTGCAGTTATGATAGTAAATGAAATGATGATAAATTTCAGAGTTGGAGGAGTTGCAGACAAGATACTTAGGCAACTTCCAGAAGTTTTTACTGAAATTAGACATTCATTCCATGAACATGGCATGATAGAAGAAGCGTTTAATGATGCTATAGATGAGTTAGAAGATAAAGAAATAATGCCACAAGTAAGAAGGATTAAAGAAGCGATAATATCAGAGGATCCTGAAGTACAATTAGAGAGGTATTATGATACAGCACCAAATAGATTTTTAAAGTTATTTGCTGGAGTTTCTTATCTTACAATGGAACTTGGAGATAGGAAAGTAGATGGGACATCAGTTTATCTTAAAAATTTAAATAATATAGTAAACGATGTTTATTTAGAAGTACTTAAAAGAGATAAAATAAATTACATGTTTAGAAGTTTAACAGCAATAGCAGTTGCACCAATATTATTTACAAATGTAATTCAGGGTTGGGCAGAAAGTAATTTCTCAGCACTTATAAATTTTTATAGTAGTAGTTTTGGATTTATAATAAAATCACTTATACTCGTTTCAATATTTATATGCTATTACTTACTTAGAGTTATAAGAGAAGATTCAGAACAGATAAAATTTGACCGTATTTCTACACAAAAATGGCAAGAAAAGGCGTATCAAATACCTATTATTAGAAGAATTGCCGATGGTTTGATACCAGGAGAATATACAACTAAACGAAAAAAGCAAACGGAAATGATAAAAAATACAAATGCTTTTCTAACACTAGAGTGGTTATACGTTAACAAGATAACAGCTGCAGTGGTTGCCTTCGTTGCAACACTAATATTAATTTTAAATATGCATTATATAGATTTTAATGGAGTGTTTAATCAGATAAGTGAAGAGTTTTTAAAACTAGGGAAGTTATCTGAGGCAGATGAACAAGCTGCTAAAACGATGGCGGAAGAAGATGCCGAATATGTAAATATGTATAAAGGTGATAGCAAAATTACAAAAGAGCAAATAAAAGCAGATATGGAAGCCAAAGGTAATACCACTAGTGATGAACAAGTGGAAAGAATATATAATAAGGTTCAAGCATTACAGGGTATATATCTTAAATTCTGGGAACTTCTAATAGCATTGTTCGTAGGATTTATAGTATATTTCATTCCGAATTTGTTGCTATTCATTCGTAACAAAATGCGTGAGATGGAAAAAGAAAATGAAATAATGCAATTTCAATCCATTATACTTATGCTAATGTATATAGAAAGAATAGATGTTCAAACAATGCTAGAATGGCTTGAAAGATATTCATATGCTTTTAAAGATGCAATAGCCACAGCACTTAATAACTACGAAGCGGGTGCTACAGAAGCATTAGAAGAATTAAAAGATAGAGTGCCAAATAAGGATTTCAAAAGAATAGTAGAAGGACTTATTTCTTCAGTTGAAAGAATACCTATAAGGGAAGCATTTGATGAACTCGAAACTGAAAGAACATTCTACTATGAAAAACGTAAAGAAGGAAATGAAAGATTAATACAAAAGAAAGTTTCAATGGGTAAAGCAATAGGCTTTACGCCGATGATTATACTTATAGCAGGATACTTTGTAGGTCCATTAATGCTTGTAAGTATAATGCAAATGTCAACATACTTTACGCAGATGCGTGGTATGTAAAATAAAAAAGGTTAATACACTAAAGGTGTTTAACATATAAAATATATTTTAAAGGAGGAATATTTTATGGATAACGCTCAAAAAGCGATTATGATTGGTGTTGGATTGTTCATTACAATCATTATTATTTCGGCAGTACTATTAATAGTAAACTTAGGAACAGGACTTGTTGATGACGCTACAAGTGAACTTGGAACTATGTCTACAGGACTGCAAAATCAAATATTACAAAACTATGATAACAAAACGTTATCAGGAGTACAAGTTAGATCTGCTATTCAACAATATTTAAGGTCTTCTGATATGACAGTGGTATTGATGAAAAAAGATGCGTCAGCCGCAGCAGCAACAGTTGGAGCTAAAAGCTTAGGATCTGCAACAATGTCGTTGGAAACTGGAGAAGAGTTTTTTGAAATAGAAGGAACTAATTTTAAAAGTCTTGAGAAAGGAGACACTGGTTATGTGAAAAAAACTTCTATGCAAGAATTTAATGATGTAAGCAATGTTTCTACTGGAGTATATGTTGATACATCAAATACTTTCAAGTCATATGTTTTAAAAATCAAAGGAACTAGCACTATTGTTGGAGTAGTTTTTGTGCCACAAGGATAACATATAAAGCTAAAGTTATTAATAAAAAATCAATATAATTTAAAAACTGTATTTTAAATGTTATAAACAGACATTTAAAGGCTCAATGTCAAATGTTGGGGTGTGAGTAATGAAAATTACTTACACCTCACCT
>CAYXLQ010000023.1:0-14182 GCA_964465775.1 uncultured Clostridiaceae bacterium | reverse complement strand
GGAGCAGCAAAAGTAGCAAGAAGCTTAGGAGAATTTTATAATAATAAAGTAGGAAGTGATTTGTTATATGCAGAGCAGTGGGACACAATATGTAAATGGATAGACTCAGAAGCAACAAGTGTAACAAATAGTACAGAATGGGGAAACTGTTATAATAATGCATATACATTAACAAATACAAGTGCAAGCTATTCAACTGATAATGGTGAATCATACGAAACTGTATCAAGTGAGACTATTAAAACAGAAATGCAAATGTGGTTATTAACTACAGGAGCAGATGAAAAGTTCAAAGTAAAGAACATCTATGACTTCGCAGGAAACGTATGGGAGTGGACGCACGAAAAGCACTATGCCTTCTATTATCTCCATATGTTACGTGGGCGGCAGTTGCGACGACTCTGGGGGCTACTTTCCGGCTTCTTATCGTTACGGCAGGGATCCTGACTACAGCGACTACAGCAATGGCTTCCGTGTGGCTTTATATATCAAGTGATAAACTGACAACTGACATGCGGTGAATTTGGAATTTTGATAAAGTAGAATAGTAAGATAAACTTAAGCGAGAAAATGTTAGTAGTCTGAAAGGCTAGTCGTCAAAGAAAAAAGGCGTAATATCAAATATTGGGGTGTAAGTAATGAAAATTACTTACGCCTCACTTTTAGATATGTACTAGCAGTATATAGAACGTTATAAAAAAATTGGGTACAAGTTATAGAGAAGCATCTAGTTCTGTGATATAATTACTAAATAGGAGGAATTCAAATGTTTTTTAAAAAGATAAAAGAGAGTTTTGGTAATAAAATAAGCAGCATATTCAGTTCTAATAAGGAATTAGAAGAGATATTAGAGGAAATGGAAGAAACCTTAGTTTGTTCTGATATTGGAATAGAAACTGCAATGGAAATATGTGATAATCTTAGAAAAAGAAGTAAAGCTGAAAATAAAAAAGATGGGGAAGCCTTAAAAGATATGTTAAAAGAAGAGCTAATCCAAATATTGAAAAAAGCGGAAGTAGAAGAAAAAAATATAGAATTTGATAAAAAATGTATTTTAGTAGTAGGAGTAAATGGAGTAGGAAAGACTACATCTATTGCTAAATTAGCAGGAATATATAAAAAACAAGGAAAAAAGGTTTTATTAGTTGCAGGAGATACATTTAGAGCAGGAGCAGTTGAACAACTACAGATTTGGGCAGAACGATTAAATGTACCTTGTGTTATTGGTAAGGAAGAAGCAGATCCTTCTTCAGTAATGTTTGAAGGTTCAAAAGAATATGTAGAAAATAATTATGATATTATTATTTGTGATACTGCAGGAAGGCTTCATAATAAAAAGAATTTAATGGATGAATTAGATAAAATGAAGCGTACTATAGAAAAAAACATACCAGCTGAAAATATAGAAGTATATATGGTATTAGATAGTACGACAGGTCAAAATGGAGTATCACAAGTAAAGAGCTTTTATGAGAAAACCAGCATTGATGGAATAATATTAACGAAACTTGATAGCACATCGAAAGGCGGGGTGGTGTTTAGTATATTAAAGGAATTACAAATACCAATTAAGTATATTGGAACAGGTGAAGGACTAGAAGATATCCAAAAATTCAATGCAGTAGAATTTGTAAATGAAATTATTTAAAGCTAATATAGCGGAGATAAAATATGTTAAATAAGATTCTAGAAACGTCTAAAAATGTAGCCAACTCTGCAAAATTTGTTTCAATAAACTATGAAAAAGCAGATAAATTATTACTTGAATTAAAAGAATTTAATAATACTCATTATTTATTAAATGTATTAGATGATATTGCAAATATGGATACAAGAACGATAATTGATTTTTTATTTGTTTTTCATGCAATAGGATTTTCTTTTTGGGGAGAGCCTAAATGGACAGTAAAAATCAGCGAAAAAGAATATGATGGTAGTATGGCATTATTACAAAGCATTTTAAAATTATTTAAGGATATAGAATATAAAAATATTTGGGATTTCCTAGAAGATATAGAACTAGAAGAATTTAAAAAAATACTAAAAGGAAATGTTGAGATTCCTATGATTATTAAAAGATATAATATAATAAGAGAAGTGGCAGGAATTGTTAATAACAAGATGAATGGTGATATATATACTATCATTAAAGATATGCAAAATGATAAAGCAGTTCTTGAATTTATAATTAACAACTTTCCAAGCTTTAAGGAGGAAAGAAGTTATGAAGGAAAAACAATATATTTTTATAAATTAGCGCAACTTCTTACATCAGACATATTACATATAATAGAATTTAAAGAAAATAAAAAGCTAGATTATTCTAATTTAGTTGGATGTGCAGATTATAAAATACCACAGGTGATGCATTTACTCGGAATATTAGAGTACAGTGAAGAACTATTGAATTTTATAAAAAATAAAGTTGAAATAGAAGAAAATTATAAATACGAAGTGGAGATAAGAGCAAGTATGATTGTAGTTATAGACTATATTTGGAACAAATCGGGGAAAGTTACAGATAGAATAGTTATAAATGATTATATTTGGTTAAAAGGACAGGATAAAAAACTTAACTTTATTCCATATCACAGGACAAGAACATCTTCATACTAATAAACAAATAAGAACGAAATTTAAATTTCGTTCTTTATTTTTAATATAACGTTTTCTACTCCGGTTTTATTATCACTTGAAAAGGCTATGATATCATCACTTGCAAACAATTGTTTTTGAATCGTTTTTATTGAATTTTCAATTTTCAATTTAGAAAGTTTATCTGCTTTATTTGCAATTATAGTACATGGAATTTCTTTTTCTGCAAGCCAGTCATACATCGCTCTATCATTTACTGTAGGTTCATGTCTAATATCCACTAAAAAGAACACATGTTTTATAAACGAATTATTTTCTAAAAAAGAATTAGTCAAACTATTTATATTATCTTTTTCACTTTTTGACATTTTTGAATAGCCATATCCAGGAAGGTCAACTAAATAGAATTCATTATTTATATTAAAATAATTGATACTTCTAGTTTTTCCTGGGGAGTTACCAACTTTAGCAAGCTTTTTGTTATTTGTAAGTGCATTTATAAAAGAAGATTTACCCACATTAGATTTTCCTACTAATACAAATGTTGGAAGTATTTCTTCAGGGAAATCATTTTTTTTAAATACAGATTTTACAAATTCAGCATTTTTTAAATATTCCATATTCTAACTCCTTATTTTAGCTTCTATTTTAGTTTTACCACCCATATAAGGTACTAATACTTCTGGAATTGTTATAGTGCCATCTGCATTTTGATAATTTTCTAATATTGGAATTAGTATTCTTGGAGATGCAACAGCAGTATTGTTTAAAGTGTAAACATGTTTGGTAATACCATCATCATCTTTATATCTAATGTTACTTCTTCTTGATTGGAAATCATTAAATGAAGAACAAGAGTGAGTCTCTGAGTATGCATTCCTAGAAGGCATCCATGCTTCAATATCATGTTTCCTTATTTGCCCTATACCAATATCACCAGTACACACTTCTACTACTCGATATGGAAGTTTAAGGTCTTGCATTATCTCTTCAGCATTATTTAATAAAAAGTCGTGTAATTGATATTGCATATCACTATCTGCGTCACAAATTATAACTTGTTCAATTTTAGTAAACTGGTGTACACGATAAAGACCTTTTGTGTCCTTTCCATAAGTTCCAGCTTCTCTTCTAAAACAGTTTGAATATCCTGCATACATAATAGGTAAATCCTTTTTATTTAGAATTTCACCATTATGATAAGAAACAAGAGATACTTCAGATGTACCAACAAGGTATAGTCCATCTTCTGTAATTTCATAAGCTTGTTCTTTGCCAAGAGGGAAGTATCCTGTACCCTTCATAGCAATATCTTTTACCATTACAGGAACACTCATAGGAGTAAATCCTTTTTCGTTTAGTTTATCTAAAACATATCTACAAATAGCCATTTCAAGTAACATGGCATCATTTTTTAAATAATACGTACGTGCTCCAGCAATTTTAGCTGCATGAACAAAGTCCATTAAATCTAAATCTAATCCAAGTTCAATATGATCTTTAGGATTAAAATCAAAAGTTCTAATTTCTCCCCATGTTTTAATCTCAACGTTGTCATTTTCATCTTTGCCAATAGGAACTTCTGGTAATGTTGGGTTCGGAACCATAAGCATTAAATTATCAAACTCGTCTTTAAGTGGTTGATAATTTGATTCTAAATCTGCTATTTTTACTTTAAGTTCCTTAACATAAGCAATTTTTATACTTTTTTCATCACCCGATAAGGAAGGGATTGAGCTAGATAATTTATTCCTTTCTTCTTTTAAATCATCTAATTGTTTTGTTAATGCTTTTAAGTCATTATCAATTAAAAGCAATTTGTCAATGTCAACGTTAAATAGCTTATCTTTTGTAGCTTTTTTAACTAAGTCAACATTATCTCTAATAAATTTTATATCTAACATGATTAATCCTCCTTAAAATCGATATACACATTATATTATAGTAAGTCATAAATTTCAATTGTAAATATAAGTATTTGTAATAAATGATGAAAATAACCACATAATATGAATATAAAAATGGAAAGAGGGAGTTATAAATGAATTATAAGAAAAAACAAAACAATGAACATAATGATAATTTCAGAATTAATTGTAATGTATCAACGTGTACTCATAATTCTTTAGAAGATAGTACATGCCGTTTAAACGAAATTAATGTTTCAAGAATAAGCGCAGAAGAGAGTGGAGATGCAGATAAAGATACAGCATGCCATAGTTATAAATTTATAGGAACAGAAAATACTTATACTAATAATTATACTATGAGATAAAATAATAAAAATATTTAAATGTAATAAATCAATCTAAATAAAAAACACAATAATTTAGATTGATTTTTTATTTATTATGATAAAAGGATATATAAATATATAAAAAAGTATGAAATTAAAAGTAAGTATGATAAAATACATATATATTTATGGAGGATTAAAAATGAGAAATAAAGTAGGAAATGCCATATGGGGAATTTTATTTATATTAATTGGCTTGGCTACAGGACTTAAAGCATTTAATATAATTGATTTATCTATATTTTTTAATGGTTGGTGGACATTATTTATAATAGTACCAAGTATTGTTAGTATGATAAAAGAAGGACTTAAAACATCTAATGTTATCTGCTTGGTAATAGGTTTATTATTGCTATTATCTGCAACAGGAATATATACTTGGGATTTTACATCCAAACTTATACTTCCAACAATACTTGTTGGAATAGGACTTAGCATAATGTTTAAAGATGTTTTTAACAAAAAAATCAAAGTCATAAAATCAATAAATAAAGATGGAATAGCGGAATATAATGCTATATTTAGTAGCCAAGAAGTTTTACTTCCAGCAGAAGAATTTAAAGGAGCAAGTATAAATTCAATATTTGGTGGCGTAGAGCTTAATTTAAAAAATGCAATTATATCTAGTGATATTGTGATTGAAGCAAATGCTATTTTTGGTGGAATTGAAATAACTGTGCCTAGTAATATTAAGGTTAAAGTGTCAAGCACACCAATATTTGGAGGAGTTAGCAATAAAGCAAACATACAAAACGATGAAAATACACATACAATATATATGAATTGTACTTGTATGTTTGGAGGTGTTGAAATAAAATGACACACTTTCAAAAAGTAATAAAATATTTAGCCATTGCTTTTGCTATATTTCTTACAGTAACAATAGTAAGTGCTATTTCAACCGCTGCTATAGCAATTTTCGGAGTAACAGGAATTATATCAAATGTTAATGAAACTAAGGATGTAATTGATTATTCTAATAAATTTAATGATATAAAAAGTCTAGATATTGATTTAGCTGTAGCAGAGCTTAATATAATAACATCAAATGAGTTTTCAGTTGAAGCAACAGGCGTATCAAGTAAATTCATATGTGAAAAGGACAATGGTACACTTAAAATAAAAGAAAATACAAGAGTAAGTAACTTCTGGAGTTTTATGCCAGGAAATAAAAATACAAAAATAACAGTAGGTTTACCAAGTGATTTCATAGCTGAATTTGTAACTATAAAAGCAGGCGTAGGAAATATAAGTATTGAATCATTGTATGGAGAAGAGATAGAATTTGAACTTGGAGTAGGTAAATTCGTTTGCGATAACCTTTTGTCTAATAAAATCAATATAAATGGTGGAGTAGGAGAAATTGATATTAAGAAGGCAAAATCAAAAGATATTGTAATAGACTCTGGAATAGGTAAAGTTAATCTTAACTTAATAGGAAATAAAGATGATTATAAAATAACAACAGAATCCGGAATTGGTGAAATTAGAATTGATGGGCAAAAATATTCTGATGGAACAGTGAAGAAAGATAAGCTCAATTCAAATACCCTAGAAGTACATAGCGGAATAGGGGAAACAATTATAAATTTTGAAGAGTAATATATTTGCTAGAATAAGTTATAAAAGTAAGGTATTAAAATATAAACCAAAGAGTAGGAAAGCATTCCTGTTCTTTGGTTTATACTATTCAATGTTTATATTATTGTTTTTCAATTATTACAACCTTGCTATCTATTATATCAAAAACATATTCTTTATTAGGAGAGATTTCACCTTTGATGTATTTTAAAGATAAAAGATCTTCTATATTTTTAGTGATAGTTCTTTTTAAAGGTCTTGCGCCAAACTTATCATCAAATCCGTTTTTTACAATAAATTTAACGACTTTATTGGTATAAGATATATTTATATTTTTCTTTTTAATTTCATTTTTAAAATCGTCTAACATTAATTTAGCTATTTTAAGAGAATCATCCTTAGATAACTTATTAAATACTATGATTTCATCAATTCTATTTAAAAACTCTGGCGTAAAAAATTCTTTTAAAGCATTTTGGACTTTTGAATTTAGCATGTCTTCTCCAATTGAGGAACTAGCAAATCCATAGCCATCATTTTTAAAGTTAGTTCCAAGGTTCGATGTAAGAACGATTATAGTATGTTTAAATGAAACTGTTTTTCCTTGTGAATCTGTAAGCCTGCCATCATCTAATATTTGAAGTAATAGATTAAATATAGATGGATGGGCTTTTTCTATTTCATCGAATAAAACAATACTGTATGGATTTCTTCTAACTTTTTCAGTTAAATATCCAGCTTCATCATACCCCACATATCCCGGAGGAGAACCAATTAATTTTGAGGTACTATGCGATTCCATATATTCTGACATATCTAAACGTATAATAGAATCCTCTCTATCAAACAATTCATAAGCTAAAGTTTTTACAAGTGCAGTCTTACCAACACCAGTAGGTCCAACGAAAATAAACGAAGGAGGGTTTTCTACATTTTTAATATTAGCACGTTTTCTTAAAATAGAAGTATATAATGTATCAATAGCGTGGTTTTGTCCTATAATCTTTTCACTTAAATTCTCATTAAGTTTAAGTAGTTTTTCTGTTTCAGCTTGAGTAAGCCTAGAAGCAGGTATATTAGTCCAAAGTTCCACAACTCTTGCTAAATTATCGAAAGAAAGAGTAGGGTGATTAGATTTTTTATTTAACTTTTCTAATTTCGTTTTAAGATTACATTCGATGGTTTTTAAATTTGCGGCTCTTTCATAACTTTCAGGGTTATCATTATTTAAATTTGCAAGTTCAAACTCAGCATCTTGTATTTGACTAGATATTTCTTCTAATTGTTTTTCAATGCCTTCAATTTTGTTAAGAGTTGTATTATCTAAAAATACTCGTGAACAAGCTTCATCTATTAAATCTATAGCTTTATCAGGTAAGAAACGATCATGTATATATTTTTTTGAAAGCTGTATACTTTGAATCAACATATCGTTTGGAATTAATACTTTATGATGTGCTTCATAATATGGACGTATACCCTTAAGAATTTCTAATGTATCAGAGAAACTAGGTTCATTTAACATAATAGGCTGGAAACGTCTTTCTAAAGCAGCATCTTTTTCTATTGTTTTTCTATATTCCTTTAATGTTGTAGCTCCAATTATTTGTATATCACCAGTTCCAAGAGCCGGTTTAAGCATATTAGCAGCATTCATAGAATTATCGTGGTCAATTCCTCCCATAATTGTATGAAGTTCATCTATTGCTAAGATAATATTTGAAAAGGATTTACACTCATCGATAATACCTTTCATTCTAGCTTCAAATTGTCCTCTGAATTGAGTGCCTGCAACAACTGCAGCCATATCAAGTAAATATACTTGTTTATCTTCTAATCTACTTGGAACTCTTCCTTCTGCTATTTTAATAGCAAGACCATTCATTACAGCAGTTTTACCAACACCTGGTTCACCAATTAAAGCTGCATTGTTTTTTCCCCTTCTATTTAATATTTGAATTAGACGTTCTAATTCTTTATCTCTACCAATAACCTTATCTAACTTATCTTCTTTTGCAAGTTTAGTTAGGTTAGTTCCATATATATCTAAATATTTAGTTTTTTTGTTATCTTTTTTAGTCTTTTTCTTAGTCTTTAGTGTCTTGCCTGATTGAGTTTCTTCTTCAGAGTCAGAATCAGAAGGAGAGAAAAAGGATTCCGTTGGGTTTACATTAATAGAATCTTCTAAGCCATCAAAAACCCCACTAAACATATTAGGGTCAAATTTACCAAGTAAGTTTTCAAATTGCTTAGTGATTCCTTCCATTTGATCCTCTGAAAGATTATCAACTGAATCTATAACAGATTTTATAGGATCAATGCCTTTCTTTTTTGCGCAATCTATACAAAGCCCTTCAGTAGTTGAAGAGTTATTATCATCTTTATCAAATTTATTTAAAAATATTACTGCTATATTTTTCTTACAAACAGAACATAACATATGTTTTTACCTCCAATTAACGTGAAAAAAGTATATCATAGAACATTATCAAAAACAAGAAATTAAGGCTATAATGCATTAAAGTTCACCAGCAATTTACATAGAATTTTAAAAAAAATATAGCCATTTTATATTATATGACTATATTTAAATTATGATTATTTTATGCCTCGGTCTTGTTTGTTTAAATTAATTAAAATATCATTCTTTTTATACTGTTCGGGTTTAAGCCCTATTCGACTTTTCATATATTGCAAAACAAGAAGTATAATGACAAGAAAGATAGCGCCACATAAGATATATGCAATTCCTATATTACTAGCTCCTAATAGTTTACTAGCTAAGAATAAAGCGACAGTATTTCCTAACATCTCAGACAAATAATATACAGACATTATTTTTGGCCTTATAGAAGAAGATGTAAAATTATTTAAATACTTTTTCATTATAACTCTATAGCTTCCTTTAAAGAAAGATTGAAGTGAAAAGACTATGATTCCACAGATTAGTAATATATTTGTGTTAAAACGTATTAAATGTGGTATTCCAACAAACAGAAAAACACTACTATATGTAATAGATATATATGATAAAGTTTTCTTCTTTTTTCTGCTTTGAAACTTATCTTGATATGAAGAGCCTATAGCTGCTATTATACTTAGTGCGGAAACAACATATCCAAAAGTAACAGAAGATATACCAATATTAGTCATATATACTTTAGAAAAGCTTCCCGCAACAGAGATTACTCCAGCAGTTGCACATGAAAATAACAATAATGCTTTCATTCTATCGCTACGAAATATAAATTTAAAACTATCAAGTATGTCAGAAAAGTAATTAGAGTTTTGAGACTCATCTTTTTTAGGTGAGTTGCTTATTTTAATATCATCAAATCTAAGAGAAAGAATGGTTGCAGTTAACATCGCAAGTATACAGACAATAACTGGAAAGTATGGATTAACTGCAAATAAATATCCTGCAATTATAGCAGCAAAGGCCTCAACTATAAAGTATAGTGAAGAGCCTTTAGCTTCAACTTTAGCAAAGTTTTCTTCTAAATGTTCTTTTTTCATTATTGTAAAAAGAAAAGGAGACTCAGATACACCTTTTAATGCAAAACCAAGTGCTATTTGAAAATCGCCAATGATTATTTGAGGGAATCCACTAGTTATAATATATGTGAAAATTCCCGTAGTACACAGAATATTACCAATTACAATACACTTTTTCAAACCAATTTTATCTACTATGATGCTTGAAGGTATCTGAAATAGCACTTGAAAAAGACAATATATAGAAGTAAGTAACACAATATTAGGAAGTGAAATTCCTTTTATATTGTGTAAGAATAATGTTGATATGGCATAAAAACTTATATAATCATATGCGAACAATTTATATATTGGAAATAATTTAATATTTTTATTATGATACACTTTAACACCTCTTATCTTATGTAAAATCTCTTTGTAATATTATATAAAAAGAATAAAAAATATGCAAGCAAAACATAATGTTTGCAGCTAATTATCAGTCTTAATAAGATATCTCCATTCTATACTTTTATATGGTTCAGTTGCATAATCAATTCCAATTCGAGGAGTAGTAAAATATTCTGGAATCATTCCAATATCCTCAATCCATAGTATATCTGAATTAATAAGGGATATGGTATTTAAATCTCTTGTAATATCTAAAGCCTTTGTCAGTTTGCCAGGGCCATTATAGTTTTCGATACCACGAATTAATACTGCTTGTGGCTCTTCTTTTTCACCAGTAACAATGTTAAGAAGGTTGTGAATCCCATAGCATAAGTAAATATAAACTATACCGACCATCTTCATAAAGTGGAGCAGTGCGATTTGTCTTGCCGTACTCTTGCATGACAAGCAGTATCTTGTTCACCATAATATGCTTCAGTTTCAGTTATAACATGACGTAATACTGTACCATCTGGAAAGCTTCTAACTAATACCTTTCCAAGCAGTTCAGGGGCAACAACTAAAGCAGAACGCTTATAAAAAGACACATCTAATTTTTTATTCATTTCTTTTCACCTCTTAAATATATAATTATTATAACACGGATATTTTTAAATAAACTAAAGTAGACAAGAAAAACTCGTCTACTTTAGTTTACTTCATGATAAAAAATGTGAAACAATATTATTAAATTCTGTTTCGGAATCATAATTACACAAATGGCTAGAAGATTGCAAGATATAAATAATGTTAAATGGATTTTGATTTATACTATCTAAAACTTTGTTTGAAAAAATGCAATCTTGAGATCCTGCTATATAAATTTTAGATATATCAGATGAAGAAAGTTTTTTTGAATAAACAAGATCATAGTCGATGAAAAAGTCTTGCATAATATCTAACCAATTATATAGAAAGTTCCGTTGCATATAAAGAGAGTACCTATAAAGTGAATTTCTACGTTCTTGACTCTGTTTTCCAGGAAGTATTAACAAAGTTATAAAAAACATATAGATACGTCTTGGAACCATACTTTTTATTTTTATAAAAAACGAAAATAAAAATGCTAAAAGTTTATAAGAAAAACCAAATACGCAACCAGTAAAGACAATTTTATTAATTCTTTTAGGTATATACATGCAAAGTTTAGTTGCAATCATAGTACCAAGTGATAGAGAAATTATATCAATAGTTTCAATGTTTTCTTTATTTAAAATTGATACTATGTCTAAAACAACATCATCAAAAGAAAATGGAAATTGATAATCTAAACTTTCTCCATGACCTGGTAAGTCAATAAGGATAAAATTGTACTCTGAGGAGAACATAGGGAACTGCTTTATAAAGATATTGTTATTTCCACAAATACAATGCAAGAACAGCAAATATTTCTTTTTATCATTATTAATAATTTTGTATTTTAACAAAAACATCACCCTTTCTATTTATTTATTAAAACAAATATTTTAAATATAAAACATATAAAGGATTATACAATGTTTTTATAATAATTACAATTGTTTAAAAAAGGAAATTGCTAAATTATTAAATTTTTTGGAACTGTTTACGTTACATAAATGTCCTGTATTTTTTATAAGCATAACATTTAAATTATCATTTGCAAATACTTTTTTAAAAGCAGAGTGAAAAAGAAAATCATATTCTCCATAAATAAATAAATTTTCATGAGGAGTATTAATAAAATTGTTTTTTATTTGATTAGGAAATACTGAAAAAAAATCATTCATTAAAGTTAGCCAATTATGTAACACTTTTTTATTCATAAGTATACCATTTTTGTAAAATAGTTTACGGTATATAACATCTTGTGTTCTAGGGATAATCAAATAGATTAATAATGGTAACCAAATTTTTGTAGGTATAAAATATTTAATGTTGTTAAATGTTTTAAAGGCAAATAATGCTAATTTATTAGGCAAGCTAATAGCCATACCAGTAAATAAAGCTTTATCGAATCTATTTGGATAATTAATTATAAGGTAAGATGCAATTATAGCACCAAGAGATAAAGAAGTGATATGTGTTTTTTCAATTGATAAATCATCTAAAATGTTTATAATATTTGAAGATATATCATCAAAAGAAAATGTATTATTATAATTTTTGATATTTCCATGTCCTGGTAAATCAATTAAAAGTATATTGAAATTTTCACTATAATTATCTATTTGAGCATCAAAAATAGAGGAGTCTCCACATATACAATGTAAAAAAAGCATCCAATCTTTTTTATTATTATCAATAGTTTTATAAAACAACATAAAAATCTCCTTTATAACTTAAAACCATATATTTTAGTTATAGTAATATTATATCATTTTTTTTGTATAATAAAAGAGCGATAATATTGCTCACATGAAATCCATAATTATTTCAAGATAAACCTTTCATTATTTTCTATTTCTTCTAATGTCTCTTCGATAGACATGTTAGAAGTGTTTAATATATGTCTTTTATCATAATTAGCATTTCTGAAATCATTTAATAAAATAATGGAACGTTCACCCATTTGACAATCTAAAGGTCTTTCTTTGTCTCTCTTAATAATTGTTTCTTCATCAACCATTAATACAATAAATTTTATTTCAACATCATAAAACATGGTTTTTAAAAAATTTAAATTATCTTTAGTAATAATATAGTTAAAGACAACATCATAATTTTCTTCTAAAAAATTTCTAATTATGTCAATGCTATTCTTCCAAAAAACATCTAGATGATTCCCTTCTAACCATGGGCTAATATATCCACCCTTAACAAAATGGTATATTTCGTCGCCTTCAATTAACGCTGATTTGTTTTTATCTTTGGATATACGTTTTGATATTGTGGATTTACCAACTCCTGCAGGACCAGTAATTAAATATAATTTATTCATTTTTAATTTCTCCCTTTTTGTTTTAATTAATAGTATTATTAATCTTTAATGATATTATATTTTAAAAACTAATATTTGTATAGGTATATACTAATATTAATCATTTTTATAAAATAAACATTTGTTTTAAGTAAAGTTATTACAGTTTAAAAGATTAAAAAATAACGCGAAACTGTATATAATGATTAAAATTTGAAAAGAATATAAATATAGATATTAGTTTGTATAATTTTAATATGTGTAAAGTTTGAAGGAGAAAAAATAAAAATGAGAAGAAATGAAAAGAAAGGTATGTCATTAATTGTATTAGTAATAACAATAATAATAATGATAATATTAGCAAGTGCAATAATATTGTCATTAAACGATACTAATATTATAGGAAGAGCAGAGGAAGCAAGAACACTAAGTGATAATACAAATAAAAGACAAGCGGCAAATATAGCATTAGGAGAGTATCTGTTAGAAAAAGAACTAAATCCTAATATAGAACAAACTGCAGAACAATTTGTGATGGAAAAGCTAGCAGCACAAGGTATTGATACAACTAATATAGCGGTAGCAGGTAACAAGGTAATAGTAGGTTCAGGAGCGTCAGCAATAAAGCAAGGTGTAAATATTGGAGAATATGTAGTATATTATTAGCAGCAGATAGAGCAACAACAGGAGTATTATACTTAGAAGGGAAAGAAGGATACCTACAAGGACCAATAAAACTAAACAAGCTATGCAAAGAACTATATAGCTCTAATAAAGGTGAAGCAAGAAGTATAAATGTAGAAGATGTAAACAAACTTTTAGGAGTAAAACCAATAATACAATTTAATAACTCTAGCAATAAAAAACAAGATTTAACATACCAAAAAACTATAGGACAAATAAAAGCA
>CAYXLQ010000022.1:0-14400 GCA_964465775.1 uncultured Clostridiaceae bacterium | reverse complement strand
TTCTTCAATTTTTTCAGTCGTAAGAACTCCCTCTTGACTCATCTTTTTTAAATGAATTGCCTGTGCTAGAGATGGAGTGCAATCACTATAATCAATACAATCAAGTAAAACATATTGTTCTTCTTCTTTCAGGTAAGATAACTCTACTGCTGGATTAAAAGCAATAATTTTTTCATCTACTTTTTCTAAAAGTTCTGGTATCAATTCAGTTAAACGAATATATCTTCTTATTTGCTCTCTGCTTTCTCCAACTTCTTGACCTAGTTTTTCGTTTGTTCTTAACTTCGACCCAAGTTGTGTCGAAGTTAAATCAGTTCTCTTACCTTGGTGTGATAAAGCCTCTAATTTTAATTTATAAGCAAATGCTTTTTCACTAGGAAGTATTTCTTCTCTTTGAAGATTGCTATCTACCATAATCAATGTTGCTTCATCATCTGTTAAATCTTTAACAATACAAGGAATAGTTTCTTTTCCAGCTAATTGACTTGCAAACTTTCTTCTATGCCCAGAAATCATTTCATATTTACCATCATCTTTTTTTCTTACAATAGCAGGTACTAATACTCCTACATCTTTTATACTATTAGATAGTTCTTCCATCTCTGTATTATTTAATACTTTAAATGGATGTTCTGGAAAGTCTGATATATCTTTTATTGATATGTCTATTACTTTTTCTTGATTAACAGAATCTCTTTCTTCTTGTGTTGAAAACAAATCATCTACTGTAATCTTTGGAAGATTCATTTTGTTTTCGTTCTTTGCCATTCTCTACCACCTCCTTTGCTACAAGAGAATAAGCCTCTGCTACTTTGCCATTCTTATCATAAGCAAATACACTTTTACCTTTTGAGGTAGATTCAGCAGTCTTTGTTGCCTTTGGTATTTCAATATCAAATATCTTAACTATCCCACCATACGCTTCTCTTAACTCTGCTTGAGTATCTCTTTCAACATTTGTTCTTCCATCTTTTAAAGTAATTAGAACACCTTCAACATTCAAAATAGGATTAATTTGTCTTCTAACCTTTTTAATTGTAGTTAGCAAATATCCCATTCCTTTTGCTGCTAAATATTGTGGTTGAACTGGAATTATAACTTTATCTGCACTTGCTAATGCATTAAGTGTTATCATTCCTAAACTTGGCATACAATCAATTAATACATAATCATATCTGTCTTTTACACTACTTAAAATATCCTTAGTTACATATTCTCTACTCATTGCATTAATTAAACTATTTTCTATATTTGCAAGTGCTAATGATGAAGGAATTAAATCAACATTTTCATCATGATGCAATATTGCTTGTTCTGTGTTTATCGGAACATCTGTTATTGCTCTTTGAACTAAATCTGCCATTGTTATTTTCAAATTATCTTGATCATACCATCCCATATATGCAGTTAAATCTGCTTGTGAATCCGAATCAACCAGTAAAACTTTTTTACCTTGATTTGCTAATGCTACTCCTAAATTAAATGTTGTTGTAGTTTTACCAACTCCACCTTTTTGATTAGCAATAGCAATTACTTTGCATTTTGACATTTCTTATCCCTCCTTTCTATATTTTTAGCCATACTAAATTAATAATATGGCTATGTATTCCCTTTCGGGCATAAAAAAAAGAACTGACATTTTTTTCAGTTCTAATATGCTATAAATTATTTAATTACTTTAATTAATAATTCATCTATGCAATCGGTTGCCAACTGTTGCTCTATTAAACAATTTCTTAATTTATTCAATGATTGAATTATTATCTTAAATTCTTTATCATTAACTTTTAATTTAATTTTTTTATTTAAAAACACTTTCATCACTCCTTGCTAATCTTCTTATCTAAAATTAATTCAATTGCATCTCTAAATCCAGATTTATAAAATCTTTCATTCCACTTATCTGTATATAACATCATATCAGTACAAGTATTTTCTAATTCTTCTAAACATTCATTTAAACATTCTGGTTTTATATATTTCTTAATTACTTCTATGTGATTGTCCCAACTAGGGTCATCTACTTCTCCATTATGAAGCTTATTCAGTTCCTCGTTCCTAAATTCAAACCATATATCAATTAACTTATCTGTTTCCATATTTAATTCCTCCTATATAGCCACATTTTAATATACATAATTTAAATTTACAATTCTACAAATAAAAAAGAACCTATATATTATGGTTCCAGATATGTTTTTTTTTGGGGGTTAAAAGGTGATATCACCTTATTAATTCTGTCAATAAAATGGCATTATTTTTGTTGTTTTTCATTAAAATATCGCTTTTATATGCTTTTTTTAATAAAACGTGTAAGAAGTGTTTTTTTATAAACCCTTTATTTATAAAGGTTTGCGTCAGGTGTTAACTAAAACGATATCAAGCAGTTTATCGACGTAGAAGTACAACTTTTATCAGTTTCTTTATTGTTCTTTCTTTGCTCTCTTTTTTGATACATATTCATGCTTGTTCACTCCTTCTTAATCAAATAAAACTTATTATATTATAACATATTTATTATGACTTAAGTTTTATTTTAATTTCTTTGCTTTCTGATATATAAATTATATCAACTAATTCATTTAAAATCTTTCTATCTAGTTTTGTAATTTCATGATGTTTTTTATTTATTTCTTTTAATACTTTTTCTTCTAGTTTTTGTTTATTAATTCTATGTTTAGTGCATTTATTATTTCTTACATAATTGCTACAATAATAATATATTTGGTCTTTAGTTTTCTTAATAGTAAATGAACTATCGCATTCATCACATCTCAATAATCCAGTAAACAAATCTATTTCATTATTTTTATTTACTTTATTAGTTTTATTTAATAACTCTTGTACTTTTTCAAATTTTTCTTTATTAATTATAAGTTCATGATGCTTTTGAGTAATTATCCAATCTTCTTTATCTATATCTACTAGTTTATTAACTCTATAACTTTCTTTCCTTTTTATTCCTTGTATTAAGTCTCCAATATATGTTGGATTTCTTAGTATCTTATTAACTATTTCTGAATTTCATTGTTTCTTATTGTCATTTAAAGTATTTCTTATTTTATATGAACTAGGAGTTAAAATGTTTTTGTTGTTTAATTCATTAGCTATCTCTTTTCTTGACTTTCCTAATAATATCATATTAAATATCTTTTTAACAATATATGCAGCATCTTTATCAATGATAAATTTATGCTTGTCCATTGGAGCAGATGAACCAATAAATTCTCCTTTTTCTTGTTTAACTCTTAAAGTAGACTTTACTTTATTAGAAATATTTTTTGCATATAAATCATTCATTAAAGTTTTTAATGGAACACTAATGTTATCTAATGATTCAGGATTTTTATAATTATCTATATTATCATTAATAGATATAAATCTTGTTTCATACATTGGTAGTATATTTTCTAAATAATTATCTACTTCTATATGATTTCTACCAAATCTTGATAAATTTTTAACAATAATCGTGTTTATTTTTCCACTTGCTAAATCCTTAAGCATTCTTTTGAAATCAGGTCTATTAAAGTTAGTTCCTGAATATCCATCATCAATGTAATAATCAATTAATTTGAAATCATCATTGCTATTTATAAATTCATCAATTATCATTTTTTGATTTGTAATACTATTTGATTCTTTATCATAGTTATTATCATCTTTTGATAATCTAAGATAAGCTGCAACTTTATAATTTAACATTTTTAATCACTTCCTTTAAAAAACCAATTCTGTAATTTTGCAAGCCCTAAAGCTATTTTATAACTAAAATTAAACTTATAATTTAACTTTTTTTCAAATTCTACTATAATATAATTTAAATAAATGTCCTGATTTTTTTTCAAAATTTTATATTCACTATCAGTTATTTCATTATAAAAGCCATAATGTATATTATCTCTATATTTTCTATTAATTTTATAAAAGTCAGTGTCAATCTTATTTGTTAATTTATCTAATATGTTTTTTAGAAACGGTATGATATTATTTTTGCTGTCATTCCAAATCAACTCAATAATGGTCGCTTTGGCTTTTATTAAAAATTTATCAAAACTTAAAGTAATATTCTCTTGTTCATTTAAAGTTATATAATTACCATTTCCAAATTTATTTGATATTAGCATTATAGTTTTTAACAAGCCAATTCTTTGTAAAATATATATTTTTTCATCGTATGACATTGACTTATCAAAAATTTTATATGTTGAATAAGATTTTTCTTCAATTTTAATTTCATTAAATCGTAATTTAAATTGTTCTACATATATCTTTCGTAAATCTTCAGAGTATTCATACAATTCTGGCAAAAGATTTTTAATCCAATTTCTAGGGCTCATAACTATTCCATTATATAACTCAAATTTTGTTTTATTTTTTTTATTCCAAGTCCTACTATTAATATCAATTATTTTACCATCTAATAAAAATACTACTATATCAAATACATAATTATCAAAGTTTATTCCCATTGAATTAATTATACTTTTAATATTATTAGAATTATATAAAGGACACTCTTTCAAATAAGACTTCCTTAATTTTTTGATTTCACCAGAAGAAACATACTTATTGTCTTTAATTTCCCCAAACTTATAATTTATTGTTTCTATACAAAATATTGATGAAAAAAACAAAAGAAAATCTGTCAAAATAGCGTTCATTTTATAATTATCTATTGCATCTTCAACGCTTAAAATAATGCCTAACCAAAACGAATCATTTATTGTCTCCATAAAAATTTTTGTAGAAATATCAAATATTAATTTCTTTTGTTGCTGATCTGAAATCATTGGATATATTTCATTAAGAATTTTTTCGTTATAGTTTACATTATCAAATTTATCATTAGTAATGCATTTTACTACTACATAGTCTTCTTCTTCTTTTATAACATTAATTTTATCAATGTTAATGTTATATATATTAAAAAATTCCTTTTTAATATCGTTAGTATTATCTACTACTGGCAAATTCCAGCAGTTATCTTTTTTTACTATCAAGAATTTGCAGTTATCTGAATCCACAAGTAAAATTACTTTTTTTATCATTATCATCTCACTTTTCATTCTAAAATGTAAAATTGGTTTAAAGAAACTTCCTTATAAAATAAGGCTTTACATGCGGTTTTCACTCTGCCCCGATATCCCAGTTTATATTTATTTTATTTTCATTAATAATTTTACTCCATAACTGGAAAATATCATCACTAAGTCTATAACTTGCTTTCTCGTGGATTTGATTCTTTAACTTATTATATACTATTTAAAATGTAAATTAAAGTTTAAGCATGATATTTATAAAAACTGATAGTAAAAAAGCTACCGGATGTTATCCGATAACTTTTTTACTATACATTAGCTATTATAATTGTATAAATTACTTCATATAAACTCTGATGACTATACACCCTAACTTTGATTCCTGTTATGTTATAATCGAAATATTTAAAGTATGCCATTATACCATCTGAAACGCTACAGATATCATTACTATATTCCTTCACAAACTCTACTTCACCTATTATTCCAGTTAAGTTCTGTATAATTCCTCCAATACTTTCTAACTCAGGAAATAATTTGGATATATCAGTTTTTACAAACACTATTTCTTTGTTCTTATGTTTTTTTCGACATTTCGATAAGAAAAACAAGTTTAAAAGTTTCTCATTTTTCCGAAAATAATCTCTTAAGGTTTCCTCACATAGTTTGTTTTTTCCTCCACTTTCAAACTCCTTAACCGTATTGACAAGATTCTCTTTAATTAAAGCCTTCACTTTTCTCATCTCCTTTATTGTAAAATTATTTATATTTTCTATTTTACTTTATAAAAAAATTATAACATTGATGTAATTATATTACAATTTAATAATATTAATTGACATAAACCGACAATCTTTTTAAAGAATTTTTTTTAATTTCATGCCCAACTACTAATTATATCTTCTGAAATATTTAGATTGCCAAAACCTATGCCAATTCTTCTATTATCATTCTTTTTATTATGGTAGTCTGTTCCACCACACATTAAAAGATTATTTTCTTTACAATATTTTTCTAATTTCTCCGTTTCCTCTTTAGTAAACGTAGAATAATATACTTCTACTCCATCTATTAGATTTTGTTTTTTTAAAGATTCTAGTAATTCTTCCTTATTTTCTTTTTGATACCTGTATAAATGAGCTAGAAAAACTTTTCCATTTACTTCTCTAATTAACTTTGAAACTTCTTCAGCACTTACTGTAATTTTAGAATAATCAAAATATATAGGAAAACATGGATCAGTAGAACATTTTCTCCAAAACAAGCTTATATCATCCCATTCTTCTTTTTTAAAAAACTTTTTATTATAGTCATGTTTTATAATTTCATAATAAATACAGTCTACTGGTAAAACCGTATTATCATACTTGAAATCTTCTGAAAGAATTATTCCTTTTTCATAGCATGAGTTGCATATGTCCGAAAACTCTCTTTTACATTTTTTTTTAAACTTTGTATTATTGTACTCATTATCTAGCCAAGTCTTAATTCTTTTTATATCAAATCCATAGCCTAAAAACTCTATTCTGGCTCCCATAAAAGAAACACTAAATTCGCAACCTGTAATTATTCTTCCTTTATAATGTTTTGTGTAATCCATATTATTTAATTCTTCATATGCGTCCACACCATCATGGTCTGTTATTGATAGTGTTGTTATTCCTGCAGCTTGTGCTTTTTCTAATATTTCTTTTACAGTATCCTTACCGTCTGAGTGTACTGTATGTATGTGCATGTCTATCATTATTTTCTCCTTAAATTATAACCTATTGATAATAATGAATTATACATTATAGCCTTTTCATATTCAACTATTTTGTTTTATCTGTTGCATTTAATAAAAATTAGGACTGCATCATATGCATATCCTAATTTTATATATTATATTTTTTCTGGATCTAACGGAGAAATTTCTCTTAATCTTTCTACTATACTCTTAAGGTTATCAACTATAT
Organism: uncultured Clostridiaceae bacterium; assembly: GCA_964465775.1. Lineage (GTDB taxonomy): Bacteria > Bacillota > Clostridia > TANB77 > CAG-465 > CALXJE01. Next base: position 7,403 of record CAYXLQ010000022.1, on the reverse strand, counting down.
ATTCTGCATCTTCAATAGTATTTTCTGTTCCATAGGAAATACGAAGTGATCCATGTGCAATTTCATGTTTAAGTCCAATTGCAAGTAGTACATGAGATGGATCTAATGATCCCGAAGTACATGCACTTCCACTCGAAGCATATATACCTTTCATATCTAACATTAAAAGCAATGCTTCCCCTTCTACTCCTTTTATTGAAATATTTAAATTCCCTGATAATCTGTTTTCTCTATCTCCATTTAATTGTGTGTGAGGTATTTCTGTTAAAATTCTATCAATAGTATAATTTCTTAATTTTAATAACTTGTTGTTGTTTTCTTCTAAATTAGAATATGCCATTTCAATAGCTTTTCCCATACCCACGATTGCTGGTACATTTTCTGTTCCTGCACGTTTAGATTTCTCTTGATGTCCTCCAGTTATAATAGAATTAAATTTTATTCCTCTTTTTATATATGCTACCCCTATGCCTTTTGGACCATAAAATTTATGAGCAGACATGCTTAGTGCATCAATTCCTTGGATTCCAACATTAATAATTTCACTCCCCACAGCTTGAACTGCATCAGTATGAAATATAACATTTTTAAATCTAGTAACCTTTGATATTTCATTTATGTTTTGAACTACACCTATTTCATTATTTGCATACATAATACTTACAAGTACTGTGTTTTTCTTTATAGCCCTATTTAGTTCATCTACATTTATAAATCCTTTTTCATTAACAGATAGATATGTTATCTCATAACCTTCTTTTTCTAATGACTTACAAGTATTAAGTACTGAAGGATGCTCTATTTTACTAGTTATAATATGATTTCCCCTTTGCTTATTTGCATAAAGTATGCCTTTAATAATTAAATTATTGGCTTCACTACCGCTTGCAGTAAAATATATTTCGTCTTCATTTGCCACTATAGCTGTAGCTATTTTATTTCTTGCGATATCTATTGCTTTTCTTGATTCTCTCCCCTTTTTATATGATGAAGAAGCATTACCATACTTTTCATTAAAATATGGTAACATTTCTTCTAATATTTCTTTTTTCACACATGTTGTAGCATTGTGATCTACGTATATTTCTTTCATTCAAATTCACCTTTATATATATTATACAAGTCTTTATTAATTGTGATACTATTTAATATTTGATATGCAAACAGGACAAATAGTTTCGTTATTCTTATCTCTTCCAACGTCCTCATCATACTTCCAGCATCTTTCACATTTATACCCTGGTGCTTTTTCTACTACGACCTTTTCTTCATCGGCTTCAGACACTTCAACTTTAGAAACAATAAGTATCATTTTTAATGTTTCTTCATTTTCTTTTAGAAAATCATATCTATTACCTTTTGCATATAAATGTACTAATGCGTCAAGCGGATGCCCTACTACTTTTTCTGCACGTGCTTTTTCTATTTCACCAAGTAATTCTTCACGTATAGTATAAATTTTATCCCATTTTTCTGCTAATTCTACATTATTATATTTCTCATTTACAGTAGGCATTTTTGTAAGTAGTACTGAAGGAACATTATTTTCTTTATCATGTATCATGTAAGTCCAGATTTCTTCAGACGTAAAGCATAAAACTGGTGATACAAGTTTTACTATGCTGTCTAGTACATCATACATTGTAGATTGAACAGCTTTTCTTACTGGATCATTTGCTTTTAATGTATATAATGGATCTTTAACAACATCTAAGTATTTGCTACTAAGTTCTGAAGATGCAAATTTATGAATCTCATTGTATACTACATGGAAATCATATTTATCATATGCTGATATTACAACTTCAATAAGCTTATTAAGTTTATACATAATATATTTATCTAATTCTGCTCTATTCTCGTAATCAACATAATCCCTCATAGGATTAAAGTCTGATAAATTTCCAAGCATGAATCTTGCTGTGTTTCTAATTTTTTTGTAAACTTCAGCTACTTGTGCAAGAATATCGTTTGATACCCTAACATCTGTATGATAATCCGAAGATATTGACCAAAACCTTAAAATATCTGCTCCATATTTATTTATTACTTCTAATGGGTTTATCCCATTACCCATTGATTTTGACATTTTACGTTTTTCTTCATCAATTAAAAATCCATGTGTTACAACATTCTCATATGGTGCTTTTCCATTTACTGCAACAGATGTAAGAAGTGATGATTGGAACCATCCTCTATATTGGTCATTTCCTTCAAGATAAAGTGTTGCTGGCCAATCTAATTCTCTTTTTTCATCCTTTAATACTGCGAAATGTGTTGTTCCAGAATCAAACCATACATCCATAATGTCTGTTTCTTTTCTATATTTGCTACTTCCACAATCACACTCAGGTTTATTCTTGACTGTGTTCATTATTTGTTCTGCTGTCATTTCATACCATATGTTACTTCCATTAATTTTTATAAGCCTTACGATTGCTTCAATGGTCTCTTTATTTATTAATTCTTTATCGCAATCAGCACAGTATAATATTGGAATTGGTACTCCCCATGTTCTTTGACGAGAAATACACCAATCTGTTCTATCCTTTACCATATTGGTCATTCTGTCTTCTCCCCACTTAGGGTACCAATTTACATTTTTAATTTCACTAAGAGCTTCGTCTCTAAATTTATCAACAGATGCAAACCATTGAGTTGTTGCTCTATATATAATAGGTTCATGACATCTCCAACAGTGTGGATAAGGATGTTCAATTACTTTAGAAGCAATTAATGCTCCAACTTCTTTTAGTTTCTCTATTATTTTATAATTGGCATCACTGTATAACAGGCCATTAAATTCACCTGCTTCTTCTGTCATAATTCCATTTTCATCAACAGGTACTATTGTTTCTATATCACCATAACGTTTGCAACAAAGATAGTCTTCATGTCCATGCCCAGGTGCTGTATGTACACATCCAGTTCCTGCCTCTAAAGTTACTAGTAAATCACTATCTGATCCTAAAAGTAATCTAGATGTTTTATCAAGTATCGGATGAGCAGCTATCATATTTTCAAATTGTTCACCTTTATATGTTGCTATAACTTCATAGTCTTCTATTTGAGCTTCTTTCATAACATTATCTATAAGTTCAGAAGCTATTATATATTTTTCTCCAGATGTTACCTTAACCATTGAATATTCAAAATCCTTGTTAACCGTGATTGCTTGGTTACCTGGTATTGTCCATGGTGTAGTAGTCCATATAACAAAAGATGTGTTATCTAAATCTTTTCCAAATATGCCTTTATCGTCTATAACTTTAAATTTTACATATATTGATGTAGTCTTATCATTTTCATATTCTATTTCTGCTTCTGCAAGGGCAGTAGCACAATCTTGGCACCAATACACAGGTTTTAAATCCCTATAAATATATCCTTTTTCATACATTTTGCCAAATACTTCTACTTGAACAGCTTCAAAATTAGGATCTAATGTTACATATTTTTGTTCGTACTTACCAAGAGAACCAAGTCTTTTGAATTGTTTTTCTTGTAAAGCTACTTGCTCTAGTGCATAATCTCTACATATTTCTCTAAATTTAGGTATTCCTACTTTATCTTTACTTACACCTAACTCTTTTTGAACCTTCTTTTCTATTGGAAGTCCATGTGTATCCCATCCTGGTACATATGGTGAATAAAAACCTTGCATTGTCTTGTATCTAACGCAAATATCTTTAAGTGTTTTATTAAATGCATGCCCTAAATGAATATTTCCGTTTGCATATGGTGGTCCATCATGTAATATGAATTTCTTTCCACTTAATTTATTCTTCTCTAAAGTCTTTTCATATATTTTCATATTTTCCAGTCTTTCTAAAAAGAAAGGCTCTCTCTCTGGTAAATTCCCTCTCATTGGGAAATCTGTTTTAGGAAGGTTTAATGTTTCAGTATAGTTTTTCCCTTTAGCTTTTTCTGCTACCTTCTCTATCTTTTTACTTTTAAACATTTATTACATCTCCTCTATTGTTTATCTATTACTTTATTAAATCTTTCTATTACTTTGTCTTTTCCAAGTATTCTCATAATACTATATATATCTGGTGTATTTCTTCTGTTAGCTACTGCAATTCTTATTACAGATGATATATCTGCTATACTACCTTTATATAATTCTTTGTTTTTTTTGTACTCTTTCATATTAGATGAATAACCTAATTTGTCTGTAAATATTTTTAGATTATTGAACCATTCGTCTTTTTCTACACTTAGATCTAATTCCTTTATGTATTCTCTTAAAACTTCTATAATATCACTCATTTTCATTTCTTCAGGAAATACATATCCATCCTTAATATCATTTTCAAATTCATCATCATAAAAATATGTAATACTAGGAGTAATATCAGAATATTTTACAAAGTCTTTACGTACTTTTATTACATTTTCTCTTTCAATTCCTAGAATTTTTTTAATATATCTAGGATCAGATACTATCTTTTCTTGCAATTTAGAATCATGTTTTTCAGACCATTCTTTAATATTTTCATATAATTCTTCTGTACTCATTCTTCCGATTATTTCTTTTGATATATCATTTAACTTCATAATATCAAATAATGCTCCTGCAGCATTCATTTTGTCTAATTTAACTTCAAATATCTTTAAATCCTTCTCTATATTATCTTTTCTCCAAAGTTCAAAATCCGAGTTTATTATTGTAAGAAGATACTCCATCATTGCTAGTACAGGATATCCTGTTTCCAGGAAGTATGAACACGCTGCTTCTGGATCTTTTCTTTTACTTAACTTTCTTTTCCCGTTCCCATCCTGCACCATAAGTGTTGGTACATGCGCATATTCTACCGGCTTAAATCCTAATATATCAAATAATTGTAAGTGAAGCGGAACAGATGCAATCCATTCTTCTCCTCTTATAACTGCAGTAGTTCTCATAAAATGGTCATCACATACATGTGCAAAGTGATATGTAGGAAGTCCATCCGACTTTATAATTACAATGTCTTGATCACTTTCTGCCTGTTCAATCTTTCCTCTTATTTTATCTTCATATGCTATTTTTTTTAAATGATTACCTTTAGAACATAGTCTTAGAATATATTCTTCACCATTTTTAATTTTTTGAATAGCTTCATCAATTTCAATATTCCTACATTTTGCAAATTTGCCATAATATCCAGGTCTAGTTTTTTCTTTTTCTTGAATACTTCTCAATTCTTCTAAATCTGTGCTTTTACAAAAGCAAGGGTACGCCAGCCCTTTGCGTATGAGCTCCTTTGCACAAGTTTTATATATATGTTTTCTTTCACTTTGATAATATGGTCCATAATTTCCAATTTCTTTTTTTTCGCCAACTACACCTTCATCAGGCGAAATACCAAATGAATTAAGTTCATTTATAAATGTTTTTGAAGCTCCAGTTATTTCTCTTTTTGTATCTGTATCTTCTATTCTAAGAAAGAAAACTCCATTTGTTTGTTCTGCTATTCTTTTATTTACAAGTGCTGTAAACAAAGCTCCTGTATGTAAAAAGCCTGTTGGAGATGGTGCAATTCTTGTAATTTGCATTCCTTCTGATAGCTTTCTTTCAGGATACTTTTCCTCTAAATCTTCAATTTTATCATATATATTTGGAAATATTAATTCTGCTAAATCCTCATATTTTTCGTTCATTTTTATGCTCCTTTTAGTTATATTTATTAATGCTAAATTATACCATTAAACATATGAATATTGCAAGCCTTACAAAGGTTAAAATATTAAACATTAACCTTTGTATTGCCTGTTTTAATTATATATAAAATTCTGCCTTCGTTAAGTTATTTACGAAAGCAGAATTATTAATTATATTTTTACATTTATTTCTGTAATAATTGGTAATACCATTGGATTACGTTTAGTCTTTTTATATACAAAATCACATAAACTATCTCTAACTTTTGATTTTATAATTGACCATTCTCTAACCCCTTCTTCTTCTAATTTAAGAATTTGTTTTTTAGAAAATTCTTTTATTTCTTCCATAAGATCTTCTGATTCTCTAACGTATACAAATCCTCTTGTTATGATGTCTGGTCCACCAATAAGTTTTGCTGTTTTACTATCTAGAGAGAATACTACAAGTATCATACCATTTTCAGATAAAAGTTGTCTATCTCTAATAACTATGTTGCCAACATCTCCTACTCCCAATCCGTCTACTAATATAATTCCAGATTGTACTTGTTGACCTATTCTTGCACTGTTTGCATCAAGTTCTAATATCTTTCCATTAGCCATTATAAAGATGTCCTTATCCGACATTCCTATAAGTTGTGCTATTTCACCATGTTTTTTTAAAAATCTATATTCACCATGTACAGGCATAAAGAATTTTGGCTTTATAAGTGTAAGAATAAGTTTTAATTCCTCTTGGCAAGCATGTCCTGATACGTGTACATCCGCTAATTGATTATATATTACTTCTGCTCCTAGTTTTTGAAGTTCATCAATTACTCTTCCTACTGATTTTTCATTTCCAGGGATTGGAGATGAAGAAAATATAACTAAATCTTCTGCAGTTATTCTTACTTTTCTATGTTCTCCGACAGCCATTCTTGAAAGGGCAGACATACTTTCACCTTGCGAACCAGTTGTAATAATTACGATTTGTTCTGGATTATATAATCCTATTTTATCAATATCAATAATTGCTCCTTCTGGTGCTGAAATATATCCTAATTCTTTTGCAACATCTATTACTCTAAGGACACTTCTTCCTATAGCTGCTATTTTTCTTCCCATCTTTACAGCTGAATTTATTATTTGCTGCATTCTATGAATATTCGATGCAAATGTTGCTACTATAATTCTTTTATTGCTACTCATAAAAATCTTATCAAATTCTAAACCTACACTTCTTTCAGACATTGTATAACCTGGTCTTTCAACATTTGTAGAGTCTGACATAAGCATAAGAACTCCTTCTTTACCAAGCTCAGCAAATCTTGCGATATCCATTACTTCTCCGTCAATAGGCGTGTAATCAACCTTAAAGTCTCCTGTATGAACTATTGTACCAACTGGTGTATGAAGTGCTAACGCTACTGCATCTGCAATAGAGTGTGTTGTTTTTATTAATTCTACATTAAATTGTCCAAGCTTGATAACATCTTTAGGTTTTACAATATATAATTCCGATGTTCTCATTAAACCATGTTCTTCTAGTTTGGTTTCAATCAATCCCATAGTTAATTTTGTAGCGTATATAGGTACATTTATTTTCTTTAAGAAATACGGTATAGAACCAATATGATCCTCATGTCCGTGAGTAATAACTATACCCTTAATTTTTGATGCATTCTTTTCTAGATATGTAATATCTGGAATTACTAGGTCTACTCCTAGCATGTCATCTTCTGGGAAAGCAACTCCACAGTCTACAATTACAA
>CAYXLQ010000021.1:0-14937 GCA_964465775.1 uncultured Clostridiaceae bacterium | reverse complement strand
ATCTGGACAAGTTTTCGAAGCAATGATAAAAGAGGTTGATGACACTTTCAATTTACATGGTTATTTCATAAATGGAGTTCCGTGTATAGTACCAAGGGAAGAAGTTTCAAGCGTAGTAGGAGAAGATGGCTTGGTTGAAGAAAAACATTGTACTAATAAAATAGATAAAATAATGCAAGTGTGTATTAAGGATATAGTTATAATCGATGGGAAAGTAGATAAAGTTATACTATCAAAAAAGCTAGTAGAACTTAAAGTAAGACGCTGGATGTACATGCATTTAAAGGATGGTATGAAATTAAAAGGCGTAGTAAGAGGGATGACTGATTATGCTGCATTTGTCGATGTAGGTGGTGGCGTAACAGGAATGCTAAAAATAGAAGATTTATCAAATGTAAGGCTAAACAATATATCAGATAAACTTAGATTAGGTCAAAGAATATTAGTAGTTGTTAAAAAATATGATAGAGATACAGGTAAAATTGAACTTTCTACAAAAGAATTACAAGGGACATTTAAAGACAATGTTAAAAAACTTAAAGAGGGAGAAATGGTAGAAGGTATAGTTAGAAATAGAGAAAGAAATGGTATATTTATAGAACTTGAAAATAATTTAATAGGTTTAGCGGATCATGTAAGTGGTGTAGAATATGGACAAAAAGTATTAGTATATATAAAAAGAATAAATGAGGAAAAAGGCAAGATAAAGTTAAAGATAGTTGGTTAATACTAGTAATGTTTTTGTAATAAAGGCAAAAGTTAATACTAGAATAACATATAAGTGTTAGATTATGATATAATCTAAGAATGGAATTATTAAAATTTTAATATGGAGGGAATTAAGAATGATTACAGATAAAGAAGTAAAAACAAGAGTATCACCGTTTGCAGTAAGACCAAATGAAATAAAGGTATTTGATGGTAAAGAAGGTTTTGCATCAATAAACCAAGTAGTGTTTAAGATGGATATGGGATACATTTCAGAAGACCATATAAAAGCTCTTGAGGTAGTAAATGAGTTTGGATTTGTTACATCTAGACAAGTAACACAAGTTTTAGAAATTAGAGGTAAATTGGACCATTTAGAGGAAGGAAGGAAACAAGACAAAGTAGCCAAATGGCTAGAGGATCTTACAAAATCAAAAACACTAGCAAGATATTACTTTCAAACAGAATCAGGGAAAAGTTCATATAGAGCATACGCACTAGATAAAATAGCCACATATATTTTAAAACAAAGAAATATAGTTACATCGTGGCAACCAACTGATAACACTAAACCTGCATATGCATTAAAAAGGAAACTTGCAGGGAACCAGATAGTTATAGCATACATGCAAAAGGTAGGAAGTTTTGAAGAAGCAAATCCTAATCTATTAATGCTTTCAAAAAAATTCAATGTAAAGTTTAAACCAACAGGAGGGACAGTTAAGCTAAAAGATGATAATCAAGACTTAGATATTATATTTGAAGTAGTAAGAAGAAATGAAGAATGGCAAACAATGCTAGCAGAAAAGTTACAATTATATTCGGATTTCTATGAAAATTTTGCTAAAAATGATGCGGGATTTTATGAGCCTCCAAAACTTGCGTTTGTAGGAGAAGATGTAAATCATAATGCTGAAATATTTAGAATTATTAAAAAGGTTGGGATAGTTGTAAAAGATGAAGACATGTATTTTACAACAGATTTGGAACAATTAGAAGCTAACCTTGAAAAAACAATAAGCGTATTTGAATTTGATAAAGAAAATAACAAATATAGACTTGTCCAAAAGAAAATGGAGATATTAAAACCAGGAAGTGCAGAAGACAAAGCTGTTAAAAAATTAAAGAGTAAAACGTTTAGTCCAAATGTTATAGTAGAATAAATAGAGAAGAAGCCCATAAACTTAATGTTTATAGGCTTCTTTACTTTATACTATTGAATCATTTCCATCGTCTTCTAAATGGTCGTCTTCATTCATGATATCTATAATTGGAGATTCATATGATTCAGTTATAGCTCCTCCATCTAGTTTTGAATTTTCTAAAGTGGGTGAGTTATCATTCCCAGTGTCTATAACTATATCAAAAGTATCATCTGAATCAAAATCAAATTCTTTAATAGGTTCAGGTTTAAGCTTTATTTTATAATTTGAATTATTCTCAGGAGACCTATGTCCCTCTGTGTTTTTACCAAAAAGATAATCATCGTCATCCTCTATAATTGGCCCGTTTTTAAATGATGTATTTGAAATATTAGAAGTTAAAGGTTTAACGGACATATATTTTTCAAAGTTATATTTATAAGCAGGATGTGGTTTCAAGTATTTTTCGTTAATAAAAGATACTTTACCTTCACCAAATATCGAATTTCCTTTAATATTTTTAGTTCTATAATAAATATTTCCGAATTTGTTTTCTTGTATTTTATGAACTTTAAATCTATCTTTATCTTTAATTTTAATAGTAAACTTCTTTTTAATATCTCCTGTGGATGGATCAAAAGAAGAATCTCTATCAACTTTTTTCTCCATACCGAAAGCTTTATTCCAGTATTCACTATCTTCTGGAACAGTATCTCCGAACACAACTTGTGTTTTAGTATTAGCAAGAACAGTTTGTCTATAATATGAAGTATTGTTTTTGTCAAGTTGTGATAAGTTTTGTATAGCTACAGTTACGCCACAACGATATTTTCTAAATAAAGTAAACATTACATCCATTTCTTTATTAATATATTCAGGGAACTCATCTATGTATAAGAAATGAGGAATACGAGAGTCTTCGTTTCCAGGTCTTCTAAGTACAGCATCTTGGAATTCTAATATAAAGAACATACCAAAAGCTTTAGACTGAATAATACCAAGTTCACCCTTTCTAGAACATACAGAGATTAACTTTCCTTCTGTAATAGCATCAGCAAAATTTATAACATTTGTTTTTCCACATAGAGCTTTTTTAAGTCCAGGATGTCTTAATAAGTTATTAAGTTGAGTTATAGCACCATATAAAAAACGTTCGGTTTCTTTTCTTCCACTTCCTCTAGTACCAGGAATTTCATATCCGTTAATGTTAAGAGAAGGTTTATAAAAGTTTTTCTCAAAATAAGCTATTAATAATTTATATTTTTGCTCTAAATGAGGAACCTTTTTCATTTCTTCCACAAGCTCTTCAACTGCATCAAAGTTATATAAAAGTGTAAGCATATCTTCTAAAGAAGGTATTTCTCCATTGTTTAATAGAGGATACATTTCTTTTAATAATATCGCGAGATTTTGGAATGCATCTAGTGTTACCTGAGCAAAGAAAGTTTCTTCTTTACCACCTTCACTTTGTTGCATTGATTTTAAAACGTCTGCTATAATTGAAGCAACTTTAGCTGGATCATCAATAGCAAAAGGATTAATACTAAGAGTAGTGTCAGGAGAAGCGGGATCTACTACACAAACATCAAAGTCAAAATTGTTAGCTACGTTTTTAAAATCATTTACGAATTTCCCATCATTTTCAACTATAGTAATACCAAGGTTTCTATAAACAACTTCGCCCGTTTCTTTATCTCTATATAATATGATTTTTTCTAAAGCATCATAAAATGGAACTTCCATGCCTTTTTTAGGTTTAACTATTTCCATTCTAAAATTTCTATTAATATATTCATTTGTGTAAGGACCTTCAATATATGCAATTCCCTGTTTAAGCAAGCTATAAGCAAGTTTTTTAGAATATTCTCTAAAGAAATATTTCTTTTCTATATCCCTAGCACTCATTGGGAAAAGCATCATGGCAGTTTTACCTGTACCAGTTGCCCCTTGAACAAGTGTAGCTTCCATTCTTTTTTTCTCTGGTACTACAACCGGTTCTGCAGTATTAGGATTTGTGCAAATAACAGTCTCACAAGAGAAAGGACCACTTATTGAACCAGAAGAACCAACTGATAATCCAGGAAAACCAGCGATACCTTTAGTATAATCTTCTTCTCTAGGGATCATTGTTAAATAATCGATAAGAGAAAAAATACTAATAAAAGGACCAACCATGCATATTGTTTTAAGAGCTGGTGCAAATACTTCTGGATAGGTATTTCTAACAGATTCATAATTTGGAAGCATTTTTAATAACCACCAAAGAAACTCATTAAGCCATCCTATTAACATAGAGCCTATAATAATAAATGTAGAAATCACTGTAATCATAAACCATTTAATCTTACCTTTATCATTTTTAACAATACTCATTTTAGAATTTACTAAATAAGAATATCCAAGTGCAGGACATGCAATAAGGATAGCATATAAATAGGGAGAAATAACATTTGTTGTAGTTCCATCTCCAAAAATAAATGATGTGTATAGCCCAAGTATAAATAATATGATTACTAAACTTATAATACCAAAAAAATTAGCCATAAAATCATTATATTTTTTAATTCTAAAAAACTTTAATGTGCGTTCTAGCAAAAAAATCACCGCTTTCTATATTTTTTAAAACAAGTCATAAAGACATGTTGAATTATCAAGTATTCTACTATATAATATACTATATGTAAGGATAAAAGACAATAGATTATTGTTAAAAAAGAGTTATAAATACATGTAAGATCAATTATTGAAAGGGAAAAGTATGAATATTATTATAGGACTTGGAAATATAGGGAAAGAATATAAAAATACAAGGCACAATGTTGGCTTTATGTTCATAGATTATTACGCTGAAAAAAATGGTAATGAAACATTTAAAAAAAGAGATAATTACTATTATTTAGAAACTAATTTTAAAGGAGAAAAAACAGTACTTATTAAGCCTACAACTTATATGAATTTAAGTGGTGAAGCGGTAGTAAAAGTATTAAAATGGTATAAAGCCACTTTAGAAGATTTAACAATTATTTATGACGATATTGACTTGCCATTTGGAAAGATAAGGTATAGAGAAGATGGATCACCCGGAACTCATAATGGAATGAGAAACATAGTTAATGTTTTAAAAACTGAAGAGATAAAAAGAATAAAAGTTGGGATAGAGAATAGAGAAAATATGGATATTCAATTGGTAGATTATGTTCTTAGCAAATTCTCTAAAAAAGAAATAAATGATTTATATGAAAAAACATTCTTAGAATTAGAAGAAAAACTAAAGCAGATCTAGAAACTATGTAAAAAATAATAATATTATAAATCAATTATTACATAGTCTAATGTTTTGCAAAGCAAACAACTGATAAGAGAGCAAGAATACATTTTTTTATTAAATTTAACTTAATTTATGCTATTGACAAATAACATAAATAATGTTAAACTATTACGGTAATTCCGCACGAAACGGGTTTTAAAGTATTAAAGTTACTACCTAGTATTTTTCGGCGAGAACAAGTTAGAAAAAAGGAGGAAGAAGATGTACGCAATTATTAACGCATGTGGAAAACAATACAAAGTACAAGAAGGAGATATTGTTTTCATGGAAAGATTAGAAACAGAAGAAGGAAAAGCTATAACATTTAGTGAGGTTCTTCTAGTATCTGATGAAAACAAAACAACAGTTGGAGAACCACTAGTAAAAGGTGCAAAAGTAAAGGCAACTGTAATAGGTCATGGTAAAAGTAAAAAGATAATAGTATTTAAGTATAAAGCAAAGAAAAATTATAGAAAAACTAGAGGGCACAGACAAGCATATACTAAAGTACAAATTGAAAAAATATCTATAACTGCGCCTAGAGCAAAAAAAGTAGAAACTGAAAAAGTTGAAGAAAAAGCATAAATACCATAATAAAACATGAATAAATGAGGAGGGAATATAAATGGCACAAAAAAAAGGTGGAGGATCTACTAAGAATGGTAGAGACAGTGAGAGCAAAAGACTTGGTGCTAAAAGAGCAGATGGACAATTTGTTTTAGCTGGAAATATACTTGTAAGACAAAGAGGAACAAAAATACATCCAGGAACAAATGTAGGAAAAGGTAAAGATGATACATTATTTTCTCTTGTTGATGGAATTCTTAAATTTGAAAGAAAAGGAAGAGACAAGACGAAAGCTAGTGTATATTCAGAAACTAAATAAATTCAAATATTAAGTCTTAGAATGCATTCTAAGACTTTTTATTATATTTATTCAATTAATTGAATAAAAAAAAAAAACATAGTATAATAAAGATCACAATAAAATAGTTCTAAAGGAACTGGTTGGATGAAATATTTTTAGAAAAAGATTAAAAAGCTGCTATGGAATTATGATGTATTAGTGTAACTAATAAAATGATTTAAATTATCATATTAGGAGATGAAAAAAAATGAAAGAAACAAAAAAGCAAAGAATATTAACGGGTGATAGACCGACAGGTAAATTGCACATAGGGCATTATTTTGGATCGCTTCAAAATAGAGTGAAATTACAAGATAAGTATGAAACATTCATATTAGTAGCAGATTTACAAGCTTTAACGGATAACTTCAATAATCCAGAAAAGGTAATAAAGAATATATATGAAACAACATTAGATAATTTAGCAGTAGGATTGGATCCGGAAAAATGTACATTTGTTGTACAATCAATGGTTCCTGAACTTGCAGAACTTACTATGTTTTATTCAAACTTAGTAACAGTATCAAGACTTCAAAGAAATCCAACTATAAAAACAGAGATTGCTCAAAAAAAAGAAGTGTTTGGTAATAATGGAGAATCTGTAACGTATGGATTTTTAGGTTACCCTATTAGTCAAGCTGCAGATATTACAGCATTTGAAGCAGAAGCAGTTCCAGTAGGTGAGGATCAATTACCATTAATTGAGCAGACAAAAGAAATAGTAAGAAAGTTTAATTCTTTATTTGAAGAAGTTTTAATTGAACCAGAAGCAGTAATTAGTGAGCATAAAAGAATAAAAGGATTAGATGGAAACAGTAAAATGGGTAAAAGCTTAGGCAATGCAATTTATTTGTCAGATGATGAAGAAACTATTAGATTTAAAATAAAAGGTGCAATAACAGACCCAGCAAAAATACGTAAGGATGATCCTGCAAATCCTGAAATATGCATGGTTGGATACTATCATAAGTTATTTAATGAAGATAATCTAGAAACGGTGTATTCAGAGTGTAGAAAAGGCGAAAGAGGCTGTGTTGCTTGTAAAAGTGAACTTGCAGATAGTATAATTTTGCATTTAAAGCCAATTCAAGAAAGAAGAAAATATTACGAAGAAAGACCGGAATTAGTTAAAGACATATTAATAGAAGGAACAAAAAGAGCTAGAATGATAACCAAAGAAACAGTTAAAAAGGTTAAAGAGGCAATGAAAATAAATTATTTTGATGAATAAATTAAAACAACAAGTAGAAAAGAGTAAAAGGAGATAAACATGTTTATAGATTATACTAAGATAAAAGTAAGAGCTGGAGACGGAGGAAACGGAGCAATTACATTTCGCAGAGAAAAATACGTTGACAATGGAGGACCAGATGGTGGAGATGGTGGAAAAGGTGGAGATATTTATTTCAAGGTTGATCCTGGGAAGAATACACTCCTGGATTTTCGCTATGCTAAAAGAATTATTTCTCAAAATGGTGAAAATGGCACTAATAAGAATTGTACAGGAAAATCTGCAGAGGATGTATATGTATCAGTACCTAAAGGAACAGTCGTAAAAGATATAGGGAAAAATAAAATTATAGCAGATTTATCTCATGATGATGATGTCTTCTTGGTTGCTAAAGGTGGAAAAGGTGGAAAAGGTAATCAACACTTTGCAAACTCTATAAGGCAAGCACCAAGATTTGCTGAAATGGGAGAAGAAGGAGACGAAAAGGAGTTAGAATTAGAACTTAAGATGTTAGCAGATGTTGGCCTAGTTGGATATCCAAATGTAGGCAAATCAACCATTATTTCTTGCGTATCTTCAGCTAAACCCAAAATTGCAAATTATCATTTTACTACATTAGAACCATCTTTAGGTGTTGTAAAACCAAAAGATGGAAATACATTTGTTATGGCGGATATACCTGGAATAATAGAGGGAGCAAGCGAAGGAGTAGGGCTAGGAATTAAGTTTTTAAGACATGTTGAAAGAACAAGATTATTACTTCATGTTATAGATATAAGTGGTAGTGAAGAAAGAGATCCCATTGATGATTACCATACTATAAATAATGAACTTAAAAAATTTAGTGAAAGATTAGCAGCTAAAAAGCAGATTGTGGTTGCAAATAAAATAGATGTGCTTCAGGACAAGGAAAACTTACAAAGATTAAAAGAAATATGTAAAAAGGATAAAGTACAAGTTATAGAAATATCAGCTGTTACTCAGCAAAACTTAGGTGAGTTAGTTGAAGTGGTATCAAAAACTTTAAAAGAAATTCCAAAAGAAGAAATTATTTTTGTTGAAGATTTATATGAAGAAATAACATTAGAAGAGGACACATATAAAATTGAAAAAGTACAAGATGGTTTTAAAATTTCTGGTAAGCCTATAGAAAGATTAATGAAAAGGGTAAATATGTATGATATTGAATCGAGACAATATATGCAGAGAACTCTAATAAAAATGGGAATAATAAAAGACTTAAGAGAAAGAGGTATTGAAGGAGGAGACACGGTAGACATAGTTGGATATAAATTCGAATATGAAGAATAAGAAGAAGTGCTAGTAAATATAGCACTTCTTTATATGCATAGGGGATAATTTATTTTAATTTTAAACACATATGTTTGCCTTTGATTTTTTTTTCATAAAAACCCTTTTTTGATTTTGATTTTAACAAACTAGTATATAGTTTTTCTGATATAGTTAAATATTGATATATCGTTTCATCTATAAACTCAATTTCTAATAAGTGGTTAGATTTATCATAGCCTACTGATAAAATAAAATCTGAAGATATAGGTATACGTTTCATATGTAATTGTCACCTCCATAATGTAATTACATACTATATATCATAAAAATGGTGCAAAAATTGTCGAAACCTGTAACAAAACAACAAATAGTGTTGTTTTTAATACAAACAAGTATTTATTAAAAAATATGGTTAAAAATATTTAACCATATTAAAATTAGTGGAGAGGAATGCAATCACAGCGTTTAATTTGTACGTTACTATCTATAATGTATTTTATACCATTTATAGATACTTTCATATATGCAGAAGAATCATATGCTTTAAAAAAAGCAATAGGTGAAAGAGAGCATCCATTCTCTTTACAAATCACTTCTGGTTTGTATATGAATACACCACTTATTGTTTTTACTGCGATTAATTTTTTACTAATATAGGCTATATTAGAACATTCCTCTGTTAGTGCATACCCCTTATAATACAACTTAAAAGAAGAGTAAGTTCCTTCGGGGTATATTCCGTTTTCCAGTTTTAAGCCTTTGATAGTCACTTTAATCACCCCTTTTATTAAATTAGGATTATAATATTCTGTTGTACAATATATTATATGTGTTATAATAAAAAATATTGCATAATAATTAAAAAGAAATGTAATATTTTTTTTAGACAACCATATAATAATACTAAGTAAAAGGTTTGTATTTATAAAGCAAAGGAATTAAGCCTGTGAGGAGGTGTATTTATGGAATATTTGGTGTTTATAGGAGCGGTATTAGCACTTTTAATTATAGTTAGGTTTTTATCATGGCCAATTAGAAAAATAATAAAGTTATTTATGAATATAGCATTAGGAGTATTGTTACTGTTAGTAGCTAACTGGATAGGTGGTTCCTTTAGTTTTCATATTGCAATTAATTGGATATCGGCATTGGTTGTAGGGATACTAGGATTGCCGGGAGTAATAGTGTTAGCCATATTAGAATTAATAGGTTTATTTTAAAATAAAAAAGACTATAGTGATTGTTACAGCACTATAGTTTCTTTTTATGTTATTGTTATTTTAATATTATATATTTATTGTAATTAATCTTAAATTAATAATTATAAATAACCTTTTAACTTTTCGATTGATTCTTCTTGAAATGTAAGAAACTTTTTAGCTAAATCTAAAGTTTCTTTATTTACAACATCATTATAATCGTTAATTTTCTTTTCCGTATCAATAATTCCTGTTGAAATACCTTTGATTAGCATATCAGCAATGCTAGAGTCACTATTATCATTTCTAACATTTTTATCAATACCCATTTTAGCACCGATTTTATTCATGACACCATTTTGAGGCAAATCCTCATTTTTGCTTTTAAGTATATCTTTACTCTTATATAAAAATTCTTGATAAGAATTTAGTAATTCTTGTACAAGTTTTTTTATTTTATTATCCTTGTCTTTTAAATCTTGTAAAAGCTCTTCTATGGTATAACTAGCCATTTCACTATCTTTATAAATATGTTTTAATAATTCTATTTTTTCATTCATAATAACACCCTTTCTAAAGTTATTATGATACTTATTAAAATTTAATATTCATTAATTTAATTAATTATTTACTTACTTAATACTATTGCAAAAAACAACCATAATAAATATATAGTTTAAAATGTACCACTAAGTTTTTGTTTTTATAAAAATAAAACATATGTTACTAAAAACATTGTGATTCAATGATAAATTGAGTAGCATAGATTAGTGATTGTAAATTATATTTGATGAGGAAGGGTATTATGAAATATAAAAAAGTTTATTATGAACCAGAAGCACTTAATTATGAACTAGGACAGAAACTAAGAGGAAAATATAAGGATATAGAATGGATACCTATAACAAGCCATAATAATATTGAAGAACTAAGAACAAAAGAGAATAAAGATTTCGTAGAACTTAAAACATATTTAATTATTGGAATCAGAAAAACTCATAAGTATGTAGAAAACAAAAAATCATCTGATTACTTAGTACCTTTTACTTCTTCAGGATGCACTGCAATGTGTTTATATTGCTATTTAGTTTGTAATTATAATAAGTGTTCTTATTTAAGGATTTATGTGAATAATGATTTTATTATATCTAATCTAATTAAAAAGTCTATTAAGACAAAAGAAATATCAACTTTTGAAATAGGAAGTAACAGTGACTTAATCCTTGAAAATCAAATTACTGGAAATTTAAATAAAGTAATTGAAGAATTCGGAGAAAAAGGTAGGGGCTTTATTACTTTTCCTACTAAATTCAATATGGTAGATAAGCTACTTAATTTAAAACATAATGGTAAAACAATTATTAGAATGAGTTTAAATCCACAACATATAATATCAAAAGTGGAAATTGGAACATCTTCATTAATTCATAGAATTGACGCGCTTAATAAAGTGTGTGATGCAGGATATAAAGTAGGGATATTAATTGCCCCCGTAATATTCGTAGAGAACTGGAAAGAATTATATTTTGAATTAATACAAACATTAAAAAATAAATTATCTTATAAAGTTAAGGAAGAAATGTTTATTGAAGTGATATTTATGACTTATAGTTATGTTCATAATGCAATTAACGATCAAGCATTTCCTAACAAGGTAAAACTATATAATGAGAAACTTATGACAGGCAGAGGTAGAGGGAAATATACATATAAAAAAGAATATAGAGATGATGCCGAAAAATTTATTAGAGGTGAATTAAATAAAAGTTTTGATTCCCCAAATATTATATATGTAGTGTAAAAGAGATTAGATGTTAAGTGCACCTCAAATGTTAGACGAGAAAGTTTAATATTTGCAGGTGTGCTTTAATGAGTAAATATTCATTAATTCAAACTAAAAGTGTAGTAAAGCATTATTTGAAAAATCAGATTAAATTTATATAAACGTGTATTAAAATGTATAATTCCTATATTTTACTTGAGGAAAAGTAAGTTTCATACATTCCTGTAGAATCTAAAGTATAAGTAATGGTGTTTGTATTAAAGTTAAAAAGATGTGCGCCAATATATGATGTAATAGAAACTGTTATTTTAAAAGAATAACCTTGATAAGTATGATCTTCAATGCTTAATATTTTAGCATCAAAAAGATCAAAATTTTGAATTTCACCATAATGTGATTTAAGAGAATCAT
This sequence comes from uncultured Clostridiaceae bacterium, assembly GCA_964465775.1. GTDB lineage: Bacteria > Bacillota > Clostridia > TANB77 > CAG-465 > CALXJE01. The sequence goes on along the minus strand of CAYXLQ010000021.1, from coordinate 2,956 downwards.
ATATATACGGATTTAAAAAAGCTAAAATAAAGTCAGCTTGTTGTTCACATTTGCTATTATCTGTATTAGTAGAATTCACGCTTAAATAATTTGATAAACAAGTAGATAATATAATATAGAATAGTATTAAAAATAAAAATACAGAGATTAATAAAACAATATTTTTTTTAATCATATTTTTTCTCCTTACATAAAGCAGTCGAATATAGGCATATGAATCTAATTGACTTTTAGTAAATACATAGGTATAATTCCAATGTATGAACAGTAAAAATAAAAATTACATTTTTTATAAAATATGCTTGACAAACATTTGTTTGTAACATATAATACTATCAAACAGATGTTCGCACGCACGAACTTATAGGAGGAAAGAAATATGATATCAGATGATAAGAAAAAGGCATTAGACGTGGCTATGTCACAAATAGAAAAAAACTTTGGTAAAGGTGCTGTTATGAAATTGGGAGAAGTTGGAAGTGTGAATGTAGACTCAATACCAACTGGAGCGATTAGTTTAGATATTGCACTTGGAATTGGTGGTATACCAAGAGGAAGAGTTATAGAAATATTTGGACCTGAATCATCGGGAAAAACAACAGTAGCTCTTCATATGATAGCCGAAGCACAAAAATTAGGAGGAGTAGCAGCATTTATTGATGCAGAGCATGCTTTAGATCCGGTATATGCTAGAAGGCTAGGAGTAGATATAGATAATTTAATAGTTTCTCAACCTGATACTGGAGAGCAAGCATTAGAAATTACAGAACAATTAATAAGGAGTGGTGCAATTGATATAGTAGTAGTAGACTCTGTAGCCGCACTTGTTCCTAAAGCGGAAATTGATGGTGAAATGGGGGATTCCCATATAGGATTACAGGCTAGATTAATGTCACAAGCGTTAAGAAAGCTTACAGGAGTGCTTGCAAAATCAAAAACAGCTGCAATATTTATTAACCAATTACGTGAGAAGGTTGGTATAATGTTTGGAAACCCAGAAACTACTCCGGGTGGTAGAGCACTTAAATTTTACTCATCAGTTCGTTTAGATGTTAGAAGGCAAGAAGCAATAAAAATAAATGGTGAAATGAAGGGTAATAGAACAAAGGTTAAAGTGGTAAAAAATAAAGTAGCCCCACCATTTAGAGAAGCTGAATTTGATATTGTATATGGTGAGGGAATATCAATAGAAGGCTGTATATTGGATCAAGCTGTTAATTTAGAAATAGTAAAAAAAGCAGGAGCGTGGTTCTCATATAATGATGAAAAAATAGGCCAGGGAAGAGAAGTAGCTAAAACATATCTTAAAAACAATAAAGATATTATGAAGGAAATAGAAAATAAAGTAAGAGATAATTTTAATGCTGCCTTTGAAAAAAGTTTATGCGAGCATGAAATTGATCAAAACGAAGAGGAAGAAATAAAAGAATAAGTGAGGTTAATATGGAATACCTAATAGCTAAAGAAAAAGCAATAAAATATATAGGAATCTCTAAAAAAACGGAATATGAAGTTACAAAAAAATTAAAGAGCCTCGGTGTAGACTCTTTTACAACATCTAAAATTATACAAGAACTTATAGAGTTATCTTATATAGATGATGAGCAATATATTGAAGCATATATTAGACAAAATATGAGGATGGGCAAGTACTCAATTTATGAACTGAAACAGAAGTTATTGCAAAAAGGATTAAAAGCAGATATAATTGATTTAAAATTTAGTAAGTACATTTCAGTTACTTATGAAAAGGAAGTTATTAATAAGTTACTTAATTCAAAACTAAAAAGCTATGATTTTATGAAAACAAAATCATATCTATTTAGAAGGGGTTTTAAACAGGAAAGCATAGAAGCTATAATAATATAACTACTAACTTATGATATACTTAAAAAACACAACATAATGATGGAGGTAGAGCAAAATGAATCTGCTTGAAGAAACCAAGTATACAATAACAATTGAAAATTTTGAAGGGCCATTAGATCTTTTATGCCACTTGATTTCTAAAAATAGAATGAATATATTTGATATATCACTTAGTAATTTAACAGACAAATATATTGAGTATTTAAAAGAAATGCAAGAACTAAATCTTGAAGTTGCAACAGAGTTTTTAGTAATGGCATCTAATTTGTTATACTTAAAATCAAAAAAGTTATTGCCAATAACAGAGCCAGAAGAAGATGATGAAATTGAAGAAATGACAGAAGAAGAACTAATAAACAGAATATTGGAGTATAAACAATATAAAGAAAATTTAGGTGAATTTAAAAAAGCATATGCAGAAAATTTTGGGACATTTGAAAAAGAACCTGAAAAAGTAAAAGTAAAAAGAAGGTTAGATAGTAGTATAAATATTTATTTAGAGGACTTGGAAAAAGTATATTTTGATATATTAGAAAGAAACAAGGAAAAAGTAAATATTAAATCAAAAGAAGTAGAAAAAATAGTTACTTATGAAAAGGTAACTATCAGAAGTAAAATAAAACAAATATTTGATCTTTTTAAAAAGAAAAGCAGCTTTATATTTAGTAAAGAATATAATACCAAAACTCAAAAAAGGATTGATATAGTTACAGCATTTTTGAGTGTGCTAGAACTTTCAAGACTAAAACATGTTGATATAAATCAGGAAGACATGTTTGGTGATATTGTAGTTAAAAACAAAAACATGAAAAATTTAGACTTATCACTTATTAAAGAATGAAATAAAATATATAAAAGAAGCACTTGCAACAGCAAGTGTTTTTACTTTATGTTAAAGGAAGAATAAATTAGAATTATATGGAAATAATAGAACTGGTGATGTAGATGTTTTTTTTAATTATAATAACTTCATTTCTATTAATATTAGCTATTATGATTATGAATTTACAAATTAGAGTAAATATACATATAGATTTAAGAGGAAGTAATGTATATGATGTTCTTCAAATTACAAAACCTAAGAGGG